>JACPLA010000072.1 GCA_016186715.1 Ignavibacteriales bacterium
CCATATGATCTCTTCGGGGACTCCTTAATTGATCATCTTTCTGAAAAGGAATCGTCGACAAATTTGGACACCTTTTCCACCATGTGTCGTAAGCACCTTCCTATTCTGCATATTACTATACTCTTAACGGCGGTGTCACATAGGGTGGTAATGAAGTTTTCCCTGACACTAACAGCGGGTCCGGTGATCCTGTTGTGGCGTTCGATGGAGATGGAATCGGTTATTACTTGTCCTCTGAACCGTACAGTGCCTTCATAATGAGTTTCAGTTTCGCCGGTTCATTTTCCGTCACCCAGATCGGAACAGCCCAAAGAGCCGGAATCCATCGACAACCCAGTGAACCATCGAAACAAAATATTATAATCCAACTGCTCCATCAGCTGTCGCTCGCTTCGGATCGTATACAATGCCTGCAGCAACAAGGCTCGCAACAACTGCTCCGGTGGTATCGACGGGCGACCATCACTGGCATACAGCTTCGTAAATCGTGGAGACAGGCTTTTCATAAGCTCGTCCACGATCTTGCGAATTCTTCTGAGCGGATGATCCTCAGGGATCCTTTGCTCCATCGATATGTAGCTGTACAATGGCTCTTGTTCTTTATCGCGTCCACGCATGAGGTTGTTCTCCTGTGTTCGATTTCACAGTAGAACGTACAACACAGAAAAAAGTTCCTCATGAAACAAGAAAATCACAGTTTTTCAGCAACCTGCTAGTCCCCAAATGGCCTCGTAATCTTCCCCTCATCCCATCGTTTCAAATAATCATTGGTAACCTGACGCACCACACCCCCGAGGAGAATCAGCCCAATCAGGTTCGGAATGGCCATCAGCGCGTTGCCGATGTCGCCGAAATTCCAGACGATGCGGAGGTGCTCACCCTGAAGGACAGCTCCCATGAAGACAAAGGCGCAGAAGATGTAACGGTAGGGAAGCACGCTTTTGATTCCCCACATGTATTTCGCCCCCTGCTCACCGTAATATGACCATCCCAGGAGTGTCGTATAGCCGAAGAGGAGGCTGCTTATGCTGACGATCCATCCGCCCAGGTTTGTCCCCAATCCGACGGCAAATGCTGATTTTGTCAACTCAGTGCTTGTCAGTCCGGTCGTGTGAGGATGGAGATTCGAATTCAGAATCACGAAGGTGGTCATGCTGCAGACAATGATCGTGTCGATAAACGTTCCCATCATCGCCACCATTCCCTGCGCTGATGCTTCATTCCCTTTGGCAGCCGCGGCTGGTATTGAGCAGGAGCCAATGCCCGATTCATTGGAGAGTGTTCCGCGGGCGACGCCGAATCGAATCGCTTCCTTGACCGTGTGTCCAAGGAATCCTCCGACGATCGCCTCATTCGTCAGAGCCGACTGGAACACAATCATGAGGATGTCGGGGACGTGCATGACGTTGGAGAGGATGACATAGAAGCCCGCGCCCATATAGATGACGATCATCCCCGGTACGAGGCGTTCCGCAACAATTGCGATCCGTTTGATGCCTCCGATAATCACGATGCCGGTGATGAACGCGAGCCCGAAGCCGGTGAGAATGAACGGGATTCCAAAATCGCTGTTCAGGGCGAGGGCGATGGAATTCGACTGAGCCATGTTCCCGCTGCCAAAGGTGGCCATGAGAATCACCGCAATGGAGAACCAGAGCGCGAGGAATTTGCCGAGGCCTTTATTCTTCAGGCCGTCGCGAAGATAGTACATCGCGCCGCCGCTGAACGTTCCGTCCGCGGTTTTGATCCTGTACTTCAGACCCAGCATTCCCTCGGCGTACTTTGTCGCCATTCCGAAGACTGCGGTCATCCACATCCAGAAAGGTGCACCGGGGCCTCCGCTGGCGATTGCCGTGGCAACGCCGGCAATGTTTCCGTTTCCCACCGTGGCAGCCAGAGCAGTCATGAGGGCCTGGAAAGGCGTTACGTCACCAATTCGTCCTTCCATTTCGGATTTGCTCCGTCCCTTGATCATGAGGCGTATGGCGAGGCCGAGCCGGCGAATCTGAATGAAACCGGTTTTATAGGACATGTAGATGCCCGTAATGGCCAGGAGGACAACTACTCCCGGGAAAAACCCGAAACCCGGGATTTCCGGCCACCAGATGTTGTCGGCAATGACGGTTGTGATTTCAAGCAGGGTGTTGAGGAATCCTTCCATTCAATCCTCTGAGAAAGTGACCGTACATCCGGTCGGTGAGTGAGTTGGCAATGAAAACGTCATCAACACTTCGATTTCAGATCTTTAAAAGAAAGTGACATACCATGCCAACCGGCAGGCAGGGAGAGACACCGAAAAATCAACGAGATCCACAGAGGAAGAAGATATCTATGAGGGAATTTCATGGATGACGAGAAATTCCTCGCTCGGATGGTACCATCTCTGTGTCACTTCCCGGGAGCGGCACTAGTGTCGAGTCCCAGAAATTCCTTGAATCAATCCTTGCAGTACATTCGGGCGAATCCGTTTGTTTTGCCTGCTTTTGTTTTGCGGACTTATTCAAGAAACTTGTGTGCCGAGACACTATCCAAAGACTCCAAAAATATTGAGGAATACGATAAGAATGGTGAGCGGACAGACGTACTTGACGAGAAGTTCCCATCCCCAGAAAATTCTCTGCGCGGTTTCTCCGGTCCCGAGTTTGATTTCTTCGACGGCGTTCTTCGTTCCCCATACCCATCCGACAAAGATACACACAAAGAACCCTCCGATCGGCAGAGAGAGGTTGCTGAAGAGGTGACTCATGAGACTCAGAAATCCGGTCTGTCCGGCAACCTGCATTGTGGTGAGGAGCTCAGACGATCCCTGCGAGAGAGCCGATGGGATTCCGACAACAAATGTGGCTGCCGCGATGATCGATACTGCTTTCTTTCTTGACCATTTTCTCTCGTCGACGAGGAACGCCACCGGGACTTCGAGAAGAGAGACCGTGGATGTCAGGGCGGCGATAGCGAGAAGGACGAAAAAGGCAAGACCGATGAAGGCTCCTCCGGGCATCAGTTCGAAAACTCTTGGCAGAACATTAAAAACAAGCGCCGGTCCCTGGCTCGGTTCCATGCCAACAGAGAACAGGGCGGGAAAAATCATGAGCCCCGCGAGCAGGGCAATCAGCGTGTCTGAGAGCACCACGGCCGTTGCACTCACGGGGATGTTCTCGCGCTTGGAAATGTAGCTTCCATACGTGATCATGGTTCCCATGCCGAGGCTCAAGGAGAAGAACGCCTGACCGAGAGCGGCCAGGATTGTCGACCCATGGATTTTGCTGAAATCCGGCTTCAGGTAGAATTCAACACCCGCTGAAGAACCTTCAAGAGTCAGATTGTAACTAATGAGAGACAGGAGGAGAACAAAGAGAGCAGGCATGAGGAACTTTGACCATCGCTCAATTCCCTTCTCGACGCCGCCCAGGACGACGATAACGGTGAGGCAAAGGAAGCCCAGGAAGTAACCGAGCTCTTCAACCGGGTTTGCGACAAACTGCGTGAAGTCCTCGGTCGTTGGAATCAAGGTTCGAACAATGTATCCGAGGGTCCATCCGGCAATGACGAGATAGAACGAGAGGATTCCCACACCGGTTGCCACGCCCAGATATCCGACCCAGGGCCAGGCCTT
This sequence comes from Ignavibacteriales bacterium, assembly GCA_016186715.1. Taxonomy (GTDB): domain Bacteria; phylum Bacteroidota; class Ignavibacteria; order UBA10030; family UBA10030. Next base: position 3,614 of record JACPLA010000072.1, read on the forward strand.
CGAGTTGCTGAGACTCCGAAAAGCGCCAACGGGATTCAACGTTGTCCGGCGGCCCAGCGAGAGTTCTGCGATGAGAACAGGAAGGCCGATGACGAGGACACACGTCACGTAGACAAGCACGAAGGCTGCCCCACCGTTTTCTCCAACCACGTAGGGGTACCGCCATATGTTGCCCAGGCCGATGGCCGAGCCGGCAGCAGCCAGGATGAATCCCAGACGCGAACCCCAGACACCGCGTTCGTTTTGTTCCATTAAATCGCTCCAGCAGGATTACAGAATCGGCGATAAGGACGGGTCATAATAGGGAAAACGGTTCAGAGAATCAACGAAAAGTTGACATCGTTGTCATTGAAAGTTGATCCGGCACAGCCGCTCTCCTATATTTGTCCTTACCATGCGCCAATCGCTTCCGGAAAAGAAAAAGGTGGAAGACATTGATCGGGCCAGGCTGCGTGAGCCTGTGCTGACCCGCGATCAGAGGATCGTCTATCAGAATGGAATCGCTTTGTTCAATCGGCAAAGATTCTGGGAGGCGCACGAGGCGTGGGAGGAAGTATGGAGGCAACGCACGGAGGAGAGCAGGATTTTTTTTCAGGGGATCATTCAGGCGGCGGCCGGCTATCACCTGCTTGTTGAGCGTCCACGAACATCGGGGGCGGTGAAAAATCTTTCCAAGGCGATAGGGAAACTCGATCTCTTTCCCCGGTTCTTTCTCGATCTCGATGTTGAAGCGTTACGGAAGTCTCTTGTGGAAACGCTTGAGTTCCTGGGGCGATCTGATGCGGGATCGCACCGCGATTTTCCTCCGGAGATGATTCCACGTCTCACGAAGGCGCGGCGCCTTCAGTAGACGGGGTGGATTCCGTATTTGGCGGCTGCCCAGAGCGTGAGAATCGCCGTGATGCCCGCAATAGCCCGCTTTTCACCTTCCTTGTGAATGACGAGTCCGTACGTATCGGCGACAAAATGCATGTTTTTCAGGATCCGGCCGGCTCGCCGCTTGTCGATGCTGCCGTGCCAGTGATCGACCTGATCGAGAATCATCTGCTCATGGCGGCGCAGGAATTCTCCCAGTGAGATGACTTTCTCACTGAGAGCGGTTCTGGGTTTGCAAATGGTGAGCAGATCCCCCACGTAGTCATCCCATGAGCGCGACAGCCTTCGATTTTCCGGCCGTCGCAGAAACCGGGCGCGGGCCACGGAGAACTTCGCTTTGGTCTGCACTCTGAACCGGGGGACGATGGGATGGAAATCGTAGATTGTTTCAACGTGTTTGCGGTCTGCTTCGTCGCGCTCGTGGTAGACCCAGTTGCTTTTCAACTCCCGCCAGCTTTGAATCGTCAGAACCGCTTTGTCCTTGCTGTCCAGAAGGATGTATTTCCCCGCTTCGGATTTCACTGCCGTCACCCAGTGGGCCCACTCGTACACGCAAAGAAGTGTGGGGATCCCTTTTCGCAGATACGAGGAGAGTTCGCGCCGTGCGTACTCCGGGTCGTGGCGGCGGATCATCAACAGGTTGCAGTCGAAATGCTTTGCGGCCCTCGCCAGCTGGATTTCGTCGGTTCCGTTCCACCAATTCGTGCCCGCGATTTTCGCAATCACCTTTTCTTCGGCCGAAATGCCAAGGGCGACCAGCGCGTGCTTCAGGGCAAACGGACCGCATTGCCATTGGTTGGGTTGTGGATACAGGCCCATGTGACACGTTTTCCCGGTTTAAAACGATCAAAAACTTAGACAAAGTTCGCGGGAATAGCAACACGCGTCCCTCTTGCCTTCAAAGAAAAACTTGTCAATCTTCTGTCCAGAAGGAGGATTGCCCTCGGAATGCCCACGAAGACCTCCGTCCTGGTCCTTTTCAATCATGTTGGAGAAGATGAGTACGAGAAACTCCGGGAGATCGATCCCGAGAGTCTGGGATTCAAGCCGGAGTACGACATTCACGTCGCCACGGTTATGGAGGAGTACGAGGCAATCGTAACGGCGCTGAACAAGGAAGGATTCAACGCCTCGGCTTTGAATCTGGAAGATGATCTTGAGCGCTTACACGATCTGTTGTCCTCAGACCCTCCCGACGTGATTTTCAATCTCGTCGAATATTTCCGGGACGATCCAAAGCTGGAGCAAATGGTTGCAGGTATTTTCGACCTGTATCGAGTGCCGTATACGGGAGCCGGCCCGTTTGCCCTGGCCCTGTGTCAGCGTAAAGGGCTGACCAAACAGTTGCTCCTTGCCAACGGGGTCCTTACGCCCCGCTACCACGTCCTGCACAAGCCTCATCTGAAATCCCGTCATGGTTTGCGCTATCCGCTGATCGTCAAACCGGCCCGCGAAGATGCAAGCACCGGAGTCGAAAACGAATCCGTTGTGTATAACCTGGAGCAGTTGAACGAGCGTATTGTGCATGCGTTCAAAGAGTTTACTCCTCCAATCCTGGTAGAGGAGTTCATCGAAGGAAGGGAACTTCATGTTTCGGTTTTTGGGAATGATTCCCCGAACGTGTTCCCGATTATCGAGTATGACTTTTCGAAGCTTCCGCCGGAATATCCACGGATCATCAGCTATGCCGCCAAGTGGGAGCCTTTGAAGGAAGAGTTTCACCGGGTTGACTCCGTCTGTCCGGCAAAACTTTCGAAAAGGGTGGAAAAAAAAGTCAGGGAGCAGGCCCTCCTTGCATACGAAACGACCTCTTGTCGGGATTATGCACGCATCGATGTGCGCCTGTCAAAAGAAAACAAGGTGTATATTCTGGAAGTGAATCCAAATCCCGATCTGACCGAAAGTGTTTCCTTCATGGAGTCCGCGGAGAAGGCCGGATTTTCGTTTTCAGAAACTCTCAGAATGATTGTGGAGATGGCCCTTCAGCGAAAAAAGATTGCCCCGGCGCCGCACGGATAGAACCCTGCGCCGCCGTCGTCCTGGAAGCCTGGGCGTCATGGGTCGGGTGCGATTCAAATGCCGCCTCCCGGAAAGTGGATAATGGAGGATGAATGTTCCCTGCAACCCTCATCTCCATTCCTCCTGCCCGTTTGTGATCCCCGCATTCCTGATTTGTCTCACGGCGGAAGATTCGTTATCTTCCACGATGGAGGTCGAAGTCGTTCATTCCTATTTCTGTCCGAATTGCGGGGAGCCGAATCAAATCACCGTTGATCTCTCCGCCGGCACGAAACAGCAATACGTCGAAGACTGTGCCGTTTGCTGTCGGCCCAATCTCCTGAAAATTCACGTTCAGCCGGGTTCGGGGGATCTCTCCGTTGAGGTCGAGTTCGAAGGATAAATCTTCGGGCGAATCCATCATAGAGTGACTGTTGTCATGTCCACTCCTCTCATGCGTCAATATCAGAAGGTGAAGGCAAAGTACCCGGACGCCATTCTGCTGTTCCGGATGGGTGATTTCTATGAGACGTTCGAAGAGGATGCTCGAATCGCCTCGCGGGTCCTGGGGATCACGCTCACCAAACGGGGAAACGGCGCCGCCGGAGAGGTCCCGCTTGCCGGTTTTCCGCACCACGCCCTTGATTCCTACCTCCCCAAACTTCTGAAAGCAGGGCACCGGGTTGCCGTGTGCGAACAATTGGAGGATCCGAAGTTCGCCAAGGGAATCGTGAAGCGTGATGTCATCGAAGTTGTCACTCCCGGCGTTGCCTTTTCGGAAAAAGTGCTTGAACAGCGGCAGAACAATTACCTTGCATCGGTGGCTCTTCCGACGGCCCTTGCAACCGGATCCGAGCCAGTTGGCCTTGCTTTCATTGACGTCTCGACAGGCGAATTCAGCGCGGGAGAGGTTTCTCTCAAAGAGATTGCCGATCAGATTTCGGTCCTTCAGCCGTCAGAGGTTTTGATTCAGAAACGGGATGTGGAAACTGTAAGCCGGCTCCTGAAAGACAAATACAAGGGTCTCTTTTCAAAGATAGACGACTGGGTGTTTGCCTTTGATTTCGGTTATGAATCTTTGACCCGTCAATTCCAGACCCAATCTCTCAAAGGGTTCGGTCTTGAAGAGCTTAAGATGGCGGTTGTTGCCGCAGGCGCGATCATGTATTACCTGCAGGAAACTCAGAAGGCCAACCTGCCCCACATCAGAAAGATCATTCCCTATGACGTCAGCGACTCCATTCTGCTGGATGCGTCAACAAAGCGGAATCTGGAGATTACGACGACCACTCAAGGGCAATCCGAAGGCTCTCTCTTTTCTGTGATCGATCGGACGTTGACTCCGATGGGGGGCCGGCTTCTGAAAAAGTGGATCAACCTACCTCTGAAACGGATAGAACCGATCCGTCATCGGTTGGCGGCGGTTACGGAGATGACTGAACACGAGGACGCGCAGGGCGACCTGAGCGCCGAATTGAAGCTTATGGGGGACCTTGAGCGGTTGGTCTCTAGGATCGCAACCGGACGTGCGAATCCCCGTGAATTGAATCAGCTTCGCGATTCCCTCGCGAGAGTTCCAGCCATCGTCTTACACCTCAAGCCCTTCAGCTGTCAGGTAATCTCAAGCCTCAGAGCGGGTCTTGATCCGCTTCCAGAGGTGCAAACACTGATCAGCACCGCTCTGGAAGAAGACCCGCCGCTGGCGCTTGCCGACGGAGGGGTCATTCGGAAAGGATACAACAACGAGCTCGATGAACTCAGGCAGCTGGCGTTCCACGGAAAGGACTGGATTGCACGGCTGCAGGAGCAGGAACGAAAACGAACCGGCATCTCATCGCTCAAAGTGGGTTTTAACAATGTCTTCGGCTACTACCTCGAAGTTACTCATACGCACAAGGACAAAGTTCCTTCCGATTACACCAGAAAACAGACGCTGACGAACGCTGAAAGGTTTATCACGCCCGAGTTGAAAGAATACGAGGAAAAAATTCTCAATGCGGAAGAAAAAATAATCGCTCTCGAAACCAGGCTGTACGATGAAGTCCGTCGGGAGGTAGGAGCGCGGTGTGAAGAGGTACAATCCAACGCGCGCCGTCTTGCCGAGCTGGATTGCTTCCTTTCCCTGGCAGGCGTTGCTGCGGATTTTCGGTACACGTGCCCGGAAGTTGATGAATCAAGAGCGATCGAGATTCGACAAGGAAGGCATCCTGTGATCGAGCGTGTGCTTCCGCCGGGGGAGCAGTATACGCCGAACGACGCCTTTCTCAATGCTGAGGGAGAACAGATCCTCATTGTGACCGGTCCGAACATGAGCGGCAAGTCGAGTTATCTGCGGCAGGTTGGGCTCATCACGCTTCTGGCGCAGATCGGGAGCTTTGTCCCCGCGGAATCCGCCCGAATCGGGATCGTCGATAGAATTTTCACCCGGGTCGGCGCGAGCGATAACATTTCGTCCGGAGAAAGTACTTTTCTCGTCGAAATGCATGAAGCCGCCGCGATCGTCAACACGGCCACCGACCGGAGTCTGATTCTTCTGGATGAGGTGGGGCGAGGAACAAGCACGTTTGACGGGATCAGCATTGCATGGGCGTTAACAGAATATCTGCATGAACGCATCGGAGCCCGAACGTTGTTCGCCACACACTATCACGAACTGAATGAACTTGCCGAGTTCTACGCGCGCATCAAGAACTACAAAGTCGATGTCCGTGAATATGGAGGCAAGGTGATCTTTCTGCATAAAGTTGTGGAAGGATTTGCCGACCATTCGTACGGGATTCATGTCGCCCAGCTTGCAGGTCTTCCGGAGGAGGTCACGCAGCGCGCTGCTTCAATCCTACGAAATCTTGAGGGATCGGAACTCAGTGCCCGCGGAACCGGTCATGCAGAAAAGAGAAGAGTGAGGGGCGGAGATCTTCAGATGACGTTGTTTGAAGTGAAAGACGAGGCGCTTCGGGAAAGAATCAAAAACCTTGAACCGGAAACCATGACCCCGCTGGAGGCGCTGCAGAAGCTTGCCGAATTGAAGAAGAGCGTTGAGGATCCGAATTCGTGAGGCAAACTGACCCCGACGATAAGGCCAACCTTCTCCGGAGACACCGGCTGTCTCATGTTGCGGACCTCAAAATGAGCGAAGATTTTCTTGACAGGAGGTTTGCTTCCGGTTGTTCCATGGCGAACTGTAACGCGGCTTGCTGCAGGTATGGAGTGATGGTCGATATCCTGGAGAAAGAACGGATTCTTGCTCACGCGGATCTGGTTCGAAAGCACATGGAACCGCATCAGGAGCACGATGAGGCACTTTGGTTTGAAGAAGAGGAATTCGACAAGGATTTTCCTTCCGGGAGGGCGATCGGTACACAGCACAGGGATTACGGGTGCGTGTTTCTGGACAGTCGGGGACGCTGCGTGTTGCAAAAGGCCGCAACGGAGGAAGGAATGGAGAAATTCGCTTTGAAGCCCTTCTTCTGTGTCGCATATCCCGTAACGATCGAAAACGGGCATCTCGAAATTGATGAGCCGGGATTTACGTCAGACCGAACCGGATGCTGCGCGACGGTTGATGAAGGAGATTTGACGATTCTGGACGTTTGTGGGGAAGAACTGCGTTTTGTGCTGGGGAAAGATGGGTTCGATGAACTGCGGCTGAAGGCTCGCGGTGAGCATGACTTCAAATGATTTTCAGACGTCACCACTTTTCGAATACGCAACCGATCGGGGGGCCAAGGGAGAAGTGACTCTCCCTCAGCCGATCCCCCATGTCGGCTGCGGGGAGGAGACGTGTTGCTGGTCTCGCTGGAATAAAAGTATCGCTCGGCGACCCCGTTGTCAAGTCGGGGAATTCCTGACAGCGGCGAAGGAGGGCAGGTCAGGGCGTGTCACTGACCAGGCCGATGCGTACGGCGTGGCGAACGAGCGTGGGAATATCTCCGATCCCGAGGCGTTTCATCAGCCGCGACCGGTGTGTTTCTACCGTTTTGAGGCTGATCTTGAGTTTTGCCGCGATTTCTTTCGTGCTTTTTCCCTCCGCGATCATTCGAAAGATAATCCGCTGGCGGGGGGAGAGGTTTTCATAAAAGTCTCTCTTCTCTCGTTCCCTCCGTTTGTGATCGGTGATGTCGCGTTGAACTCCCCACACCCTGATGAGAGAACCATCCTCGATAATCCCAACAGCATTGTTCAAAAAATACCGGACACTCCCGTCCTTGTGCTTTTCGAGTGTTTCACCGTCTCTGACACGATAGTTGTGCGTGAGGAACAGCTGTAGATTCCGGATGTTGTTGCCGTCGTTCCTGTCGAACAGGTCCGGGAACCGGGCCCCGACGATTTGCCGTGAGGATTCATATCCGTACATGCGGGCAAACGCATCGTTGCAGTCCGCGAGGTAAGCGTACTGGAACAGATGTTCCATTTGTTGTTCGATGGAGGTTGATGTCGGAAGGGGGATTTCGAGGTGAGCCCGCCAGATTCCCTCGGTGCTCTCCTTCATGAACACACGATGGAATTCCTTCAGCACCTGAGGAGGTTCCATATGTCCTTGAACGCAGTGGGAGGATGACAGCGCTTGTAATATACTCTTTGAGTTTCGTTCCCGCAACTCTCGGCAGTATCTTATTTTCGAAGGGATACCTGCCTCCGTGGACTCTCTTTTGAAGCTCCGTGTCTCTCTGTGAAATCTTCTTCTATAAAAGCGTTACACAGAGAGCCACAGAGAAGACACAGAGGTACACAGAGGAAATCCCCCTGTGGAACTCTTTTTTGAATCTCCGCGTCACTCCGTGAAATCTTCTTCTATAAAAGTGTTACACAGAGAGCCGCAGAGAAGACACAGAGGTACACAGAGGAAAATCCCTCAGTGGAACTCTCTTTTGAAGCTCTGTGTCACTCTGTGAAATTAAATCCAGTATAGTAAACTCAGACACTACTCCAACTCTCCTTTCCGGGAGGAAAAGGCTCAAATTGATTCTCTCTCAAAAATCACCTACTTTGGTTCGATCCCAAGGCCCAGAAGACCGCAGACCGCTTCTCCCGATGGGGCGAACATGTTGACAGGACAGAGAACAGAAATCAGTGAATCAACGAAGACTGTATCGAACAATCGAAAGTTTTGCCTCCGACCATTTCAAGACTGAAAAAGAACTTCTCAAGCACGTTCTGAACGAGATCGTCAAGGACGAGAACATCGATATCAAGGGAGGTCGGATCTGGCAGTATGACCCGCAATCCCAGTCGTATTTGTTGGGTCATCAGATCGGCGTCATCGACCGGCTCGATCGCGGATACCGGATCCCTGTGACCACGTATCCCGTGTTCCTGAGGGTCGGGGATCAACGGTCTCTGATCGCCAATGAAACGGACGCGTATTTGCGCAAGAAGGGGATTGTCAAATATGCCGTGACAGGCGTGGGAGAGCGGATCGCGTTCGGCGACGGGTTTCTCTATCAGTATCTCCTTGCTTTCAATTCCGATAATCTGGACCAGAGCCTTGTGCCGACGCTGAACATCATCAGCGTGGCGGTTTCTTCGGCCCTCAGCCGGAAGAAGATCGAGCAGAAAGCAAGAATGCTGGCGAGGGACATTGATAAGGCGCGGGAGATTCAGCAGAGCATTCTCCCTCCCTCGGCTTTGCGGTTTCACCAATACGATATTTTCGGGATTTCGGTCCCCGACAGAATCGTGGGAGGAGATTTTTTCGACTATCTCTTTGCCGACAAAGAAAAAGACCGCCTCTCTCTTATCCTTGGGGATTGTGCCAGCAAGGGGCTTCGCGCCGCGTCTCAAGCGCTGTACGTCGTGGGTGGACTTAGAATGGCCGTCAGTTACAACTCGAAGATTACGACCATGATGTCCAGGCTGAACCAGCTCCTCAGCAGGACGTTTTCGGAGGAACAGTTTGTTTCGATGGTCTATGCCGAATTCTTTGACGATCGGAGGGGTCTGTTGTTGTATTCCAACGCGGGTCACAACAGCCCGATTCTGTATCGGCCCCGGCAACAAACGTTTGAAATGCTCGAACCGACAGGTCAAATCCTGGGTCCTTTTCCCGACGAGACATATGGAGTGGAAAATACGGTACTGGATCCGGGAGATGTTCTTGTTTTCTACACAGATGGACTCAGCGAAGCTCGGAACGGACGGGGAGGGGAGTACGGGGAAAAGCGGATTCAGCAAAAAATCGTCGAGTACTCGAATCGCAGCGCGGAGGAAATCAGCCGTGCGCTGCTCGAGGATGTCCAGAAGTACTCTCGTGGATCGGAATTCACCGACGACAAGACCCTTGTAGTTGTCAAACGACTTCAGGGACAGGAACATAACAGCCGGAGCGACCTATGACCGAACAAAAGAAGATTGGGTATGTCATCGAAGTCAACAGCGGAGCGTTGAAGGTTCTGGTGGACGATTCTATCGGGTCGATGAAAAAGGAGATTGGCGGGAAAGTCTATTACGTCGGACAGTTGGGAAGTTACGTCTTGATTCCGGTCGGAAAGCTCATTGTGGTGGCGATGGTTGCCGAGCTGAAGAAAGCAGATATTCCGGTGAACGGGGAAGCCCGGCAAAGGGTCCAGCTGACGGTGACGCTTGTCGGAACGGTGAAGGCAGGCCGGTACGAACGCGGCGTCTCGGTTCTCCCCCCGCTGGATACGCCTGTCTTTTTTGCTGAGGATCAGGATCTGAACGCCGTCTTTTCGATTTTCCAGAAGTTCGGCTATTCTCTCGGTCAGCTCTCCATGTTTGAAAAGGAAAAGGCCTTTCTCGATCCAAACCGGTTCTTCAGCAAGCATATCGCCGTCGTCGGCTCGAGCGGATCCGGGAAATCCTGCACCGTTGCCTCAATTCTTCAAAAGGTCGCTCCGTTTCCCGATACGAACATTATTATCATCGATATTCACAACGAATATCATGCCGCCTTCGGTGCGGATTCGAACTATCTTCCCGTGGCCGATCTGGAGCTTCCGTTCTGGCTCATGAACTTTGAAGAGATTCAGGAAATGTTTATCGATCCTCGTGATGTTGACTCGGCCAGTCAGATTACGGTTCTCAAAGACCTGATTGTGGCCTCGAAGAAAGGGAAGAATCCAAACCTGTCTGAGTTCGTCACGATCGACACCCCGGCCTATTTTGATTTGGCAGAAATTCGCGCGCGAATGCAGTTTCTTGACACCGAAAAAGTTACCGGGCTCGGTTCAGGAGGGGCAAAGGAGGGACCGTTCTACGGAAAATTCTCCAGATTCCTGGTGCGGTTGGACAGCAAGTTGAACGACGCCCGCTACGCCTTCATGTTCAAGCCGAAACAGTACGTCGCAAGCTCGAGCCTGAGCGAGTTCTTGCAAAAAATCTTCGGACCGGGAGGAACGGCCAAGGTGACGATTCTCGATATGAGCGGCGTGCCGTTCGATATCGTGAATACGGTCGTGTCGCTGCTTGCGCGCGTGACGTTCGACTTCAATTTCTGGAATCCTCATCGGCGTGATTTTCCTGTGCTGCTGGTCTTTGAAGAGGCGCACAACTACCTGCCGGCCACCGGAGAATCGACGAAGGCCGCGCGGCGGACCGTTGAACGGATTGCCAAGGAAGGGAGGAAGTATGGCGTCAGCTGCATGATTGTCAGCCAGCGGCCGGCGGAGGTTTCAGAGACCATTCTCTCGCAATGCAGCAACTACGTCGTCCTGAGACTGACAAATCCGATCGATCAAAATTACGTCCGAAAACTTGTGCCGGATACGTTTGTCGGCCTTGTGGACGTGCTGCCGTCCCTGCGCCAGGGGGAAGCACTCGTGGTCGGAGATGCTCTCCCGATGCCCTTGCGGGTACAAATTGATTATCCGAATCCAGAGCCCGAGAGCGGTGACATCAAGTTCTTCGAGAAGTGGAAACAGAGCGAAGCAAAGACGTACGTCGAAGAAGTCGTAGACCGATGGTGGAAGCAGGAACGGAAATAGCGTTCGTGGGAACAATCCGGAATACCGGTTCGTTGTAGCTGAGTGTACACAAAGGAGGCGCCATGCTCATCAAACGGGGACCGGAAATCCCTTCATCGGAAGTCACGCCCGAATCGGTTTACCATGGCCGGCGGACATTCCTGAAAAAGGCCGCGTTTGCGACAGCGGGTTTGGCAACGGCCGGCGTCGCAGGTCCACTGACTTCATCAGCCCGGCCGCAGAATCCGGGATGGAATCGTCCCCCTGCCGGACCGTACAACACCGATGAAGACCTCACCTCGTTCAAAGACATCACAACGTATAACAACTTTTATGAGTTCGGCACGGACAAGGATGATCCGTACAAGAACGCCGGTGACTTCAAAACCCGGCCGTGGAGGCTGACCATTGAGGGGGAGGTGCGGAAACCGGCGGCGTACGAATTGGATGATTTTCTAAAACCGTATAAGCTTGAGGATCGAGTTTACCGGCTTCGGTGCGTTGAGGGTTGGTCGATGATTATCCCCTGGCTGGGGTTCCCCATCGGCGACGTCGTCCGGAAAGTGGAGCCGACTTCCCGGGCGCGCTACATCGAGTTCACAACGTTGCATGACCCGCGGCAGATGCCCGGTCAGAAGCGACCCGTTCTCAACTGGCCGTATGTCGAAGGTCTTCGCATGGATGAGGCGATGCACCCTCTGGCCATTTTTGTTGTCGGATTGTACGGCAAAGAACTCCCCAATCAGAACGGTGCTCCCTTCCGGATCGTGGTTCCCTGGAAGTACGGTTTCAAGAGTTGCAAGTCCATCGTCAAGATTCGGTTTGTCGAAAACGAACCCCGCACGACCTGGAATATTGCTGCGCCCAACGAATACGGGTTCTATTCCAACGTGAATCCAGACGTCGATCATCCCCGGTGGAGTCAGAAGTTCGAGCGCCGGATCGGCGAGTTCCGCAAGAGGAGAACCATGATGTTTAACGGCTATGGAGACCAGGTGGCAAGTCTCTATACCGGCATGGATCTTCGGAAGCACTTTTAAGGGGACGGTGTGACCCAGGCTCAGTGGATTCGAAATATTTTCAAGCCCCTTGCCTTTCTTCTCTGCCTTTCGCCGTTTCTACTTCTTGCCCTCGATTGGTATCTTGAGCAACTCAGCGCCAATCCCATCGATGATGTGACCGATACAACAGGGACCTGGACGCTCCGTTTTCTGATGGTCACACTGGCGTTGACGCCTCTTCGCAAACTTACGGGATGGAACTGGCTCATCCGCTTCCGCCGCATGACGGGCCTCTTCGCTTTCTTTTCCGTCTGCCTTCATTTCCTCACCTATGTGTACCTGGATCAATTCTTCCTTTGGGAAGAAATCCTTGCGGACATTCAGAAGCGGCCTTTTATTACCGTCGGATTCGCAAGTTTTTTGATGATGATTCCGCTTGCACTGACCTCCACCGACCGGATGACGAAATGGATGGGTGGGAAACGCTGGAAGCGACTGCACCGATTGGTGTATTTCATTGCCCTCGGCGGTGTCGTCCATTACCTGTGGCTCGTGAAAGCCGACACGCAGCGTCCCCTGACATACGGTGCGATTCTCCTCATTCTCCTTGGGTCGAGGTTGTGGTTCTTTTGGAGCGAGCGTGCGCGTCGCGCGATCCCGGTGGCGACGGCTAAGTAGGGGTGACCGGTTTCACAGGCTCGTTCCCGCCGTCTTGCTTCAAAGTCCATTCTTCTCTATATTCGCCGAACATTCTGATCTTGTTTCTCAACCCACACGGGGAACCGTCATGAAATCTCTCTTGCTCCCGTTGTTCTTGTGTGCGTTTCTTTTTGGAGGATGTGCGTCGCTTACCCTGAAACCGACGGATTTCGGTTGGCCGGTTGAAAGCGTTCTCAAGGTGGACGGAAAGGGGATGGTCCAGGAAGAGCGGTATCAGCTTTCATTCAACGTGAAGCCAATGCTGCATGAGGAGACGGGCGATTCCGTCAATGTCAGCGGGATCACGCTTCGGATCATTCGTGATCGGGCAGGTTATTACTACATGACGGCGCCGAAGTTCAAACATGTGTATGTTTTCGGGACCGGCGAGGGGTCATTAACGCTGGAATCGAAGATCCCCATCTCCGAAAAAGGAATGGACACCCCCGCCTTCAACGCCCGTCCTCCCCATATTCAGTTGCTCAACGGCAGCGACAAACCGCGCCTGCTTTCATCAGGCGGGATTCTTGAGGGAGGAAAACAATGAGGCCCCTTCTCGCAATCACTGCGCGGACGCTCATGACTTTGGCTCTGGCGGCGATCACCGCATGGGGACAGGTGAAATCGGACTACGAGATTACACAATCATTTGACCGGGAAACAAAAGCGCTGGCCAGGGCGATTGAAGAAGCAACAACGGTTGTTGAATTCGTCGATATCGAGTCCCGGCTTATGGAGCTTGAGCAGGGGTACGCGGAGCATACGAGGCTTCTGGACAGGGCTTTGTATCCCGACGGCTACGAAGGCCGTTTGATGAAGCTTTGGGGACAGGTCTCGTATGCGAAAGGAAAGATCACGATCATTGAGTCGCAGTATGCCCGTATCTCTGAACTCGAAGCACAGGTTCGGGGACTGACTGACCAGGTTGAATCGCTCACAGGGCAGAATACAAAGATGCTTGCCGAGGTAAGGCGGTTGAGCGCCTCGAAAGCCACAATCGACTCGCTGAACATCGTTATTATTCAACTAAGGCTTGGATTGCGGGAACGGGACAAGCTGATCTTTGCTCTTGTCGACAGTCTCTTCCTTCAGTATGACAAGAACCTCGGGGCCATGAGCGATCAGGAGAAGCAGGGGGTGGCAGCCCGTCTTGAACGCCGCAACGTTTTCTCAAACATCAGGAAGGCGATCAACGACAATCTGCAGTTTCTTGAATCGACTGCGCTGACCGGGATGGATATTGCGAAAATCTCGGCGGAGCAGAGGAGCTTCGCGTCCAAGTGGCGCGGGGTTGGAGGCCAGCTTGCCGGCGTCTATGCCGGCTCGAAATCACAGAAAGCGAAAGAGCTGGCGTTGATCGATACCATGCTCGTAGAATGGAGGAACAAGCTCAACAGTCGGTTCTGGAGTGCTTTGAATGGATTGTTTGGCGATCGTCAAATTCCCGTAGCGCCTTTCAAGACGGCCGAAGAGTTTTTTGCCAACATGTCTTCCTATTTGGACGAGGAAATCAGAAAGGCCCGGGATGAGAAAGACGGCCAGCGGTATTTCCGGTACGAGGCCTTTGCGGACTCCGTATGGGACATGCACTTGAGACCGTCGTGGATTCCATCCATGCTCGAAGATGGTCGGCTGACGGCAGAACAGGTCAAACAGATCGAATCCAAGGTAGACGAGTGGGGGGACATCGTGAGTCCGCCGCTGACGGCGGTGTATATCGTCGTTGGCCTTGTGATGATTGTGGTTCTGTTGTACTTATATCGTCGTTACGCAGCAACCCGTGGAAAATCCGCGGAAACGTCGACCTGATTTTCTTCCCTTGAAAGAGGAAAGCCCGGCTGTTGTCCGGATTTTTTTTTGTGCGCCGTGGTTCGTCCACCAGACTGTTGGTTGCAACCCGCGCAGGCCGGTGGAGGATTCGCCAGCGGGGTGTATTCTTATCGTCTGTGCGTCTCGCCTCTTACTAGATGAGACCCCGTCCCGACAGGTCGGGATGGGCAAGCTGGCCAATTCGCCAAGACGAAGAAAGTTTTTCTCATGCGGCAGTATCAGGTGATAGCAGGGGAGTCTGCGACCCTACAACCGGAGCAACTGTCTCAACACATACTGCAAGATCCCGTCGTTCTTGTAATAATCCACTTCGTTCGGGGTATCCAGACGCGCAAGGGCCTCGAATGTCTTTTTTTCACCCTTCTCAGATGCTGCATGGACTGTCATCGTTTTTCCGACGTGGAGATCTCCTGCGATTCCTTCGACGTCGTAGGTCTCAAAACCCGTCAGCCCCAAACTCTTTGCATTCTGACCTTCTTTGAATTGCAAAGGAAGAACTCCGAGGCCGATCAGATTGCTGCGATGGATGCGTTCGTAACTTTCCGCAATCACCGTCTTCACGCCCAGCAGCCTCGGTCCTTTGGCAGCCCAGTCTCGTGACGACCCCGATCCGTATTCCTTGCCGGCAATAACCAGAAGCGGAATTCCATCCGCCTGATACTTCATCGCCGCGTCATAGATGGAAATCGGTTGCTTCGATGAGGGATGGATCGTCCAGCCCCCCTCGGTGCCCGGAGCGAGCAGATTGCGGAGCCGAATGTTGGCAAATGTTCCCCGCATCATGACTTCATGATTCCCGCGCCGCGATCCGTACGAATTGAAATCTGATGGATCCACACCATTGGCAATAAGATACGCGCCGGCGGGGCTCTTCGTTGAGATCGAACCGGCGGGGGAGATGTGATCCGTCGTCACAGAATCGCCGAGGAGTGCCAGAACTCGAGCTCCCTTGAGGTCCCTAAGCGGAACCGGGGAGGCTGGCATGGTTTCAAAAAACGGGGCGGCCTTGATGTAAGTGGATTTTTCCTCCCATTCAAATCGGTCTCCCTTGGGGACCGGCAGGTCTCGCCAGCGTGATTCGCCTTCAAAAACATTGGCATACTGTCTGTGAAACATCTCCGATTTGACTGCCTTGCCAACGGTTTCTGCAACTTCCTGGGGTGTCGGCCAGATATCCTTCAAATAAACCGGTTTTCCCGACCTGTCGGTGCCGATCGGATCGGTCTGAAGGTTGATGTCCATAGTTCCTGCAAGGGCGTACGCAACAACCAGGGGCGGCGAGGCAAGGTAGTTTGCGCGGACATGCGGATTGATTCTTCCTTCGAAGTTACGGTTTCCGGAGAGGACAGCGGCAGCGACGAGCTCATGGTCTTCCACAGCTTTTGCGATGGGGCCGGGGAGAGGACCGCTGTTTCCGATGCATGTTGTGCAGCCATAGCCTAC
This sequence comes from Ignavibacteriales bacterium, assembly GCA_016186715.1. Lineage (GTDB taxonomy): Bacteria > Bacteroidota > Ignavibacteria > UBA10030 > UBA10030. Next base: position 19,380 of record JACPLA010000072.1, read on the forward strand.
CAGGTGAAAGCCAAGTTCCTCGAGCGGCTTGGTGAGGCCCGATTCGTTCAGATAATCTGTCACCACCTTCGAGCCGGGAGCGAGACTTGTTTTCACCCAGGGTTTTGTCCGCAGTCCGCGTTCGGTCGCTTTCTTCGCGAGCAAACCGGCGGCAACCATGACAGAAGGATTTGACGTGTTCGTGCAACTCGTGATCGCCGAAATGACCACAGAGCCGTGGCCGATTTTGAATTCGGTCCCGTTGGTCTTGACGCTGACCTCTGGGAGCACAGCGTTGAGGGGATCCGACCCATTTGGTTCGGGGGCCGTAGTCTCTGTGCTTCCACCTTCTTCGACCCATCCCGCAATGGCGGCCGGATTGATATTGGCCGTTTTTCCTTTGATCATTTCCATCAGATTTCCGCGAAAGGAGCGCTTCGCGTCGGAGAGCGGGACCCTGTCCTGCGGTCGTTTCGGGCCGGCGAGACTCGGTTCCACCGTGGCAAGATCGAGTTCGAGCATGTCGGAGAATTTTGGCTCGGTCGTGTCGGGTCTGTGAAAGAGCCCTTGCTCCTTGCAGTACGCCTCGACGAGGGCGACGGTCTCCTTCGTTCTCCCTGTAAACCGCAGATAGTTCAAAGTCTCATCGTCGACAGGGAAAAACCCCGCTGTAGCGCCGTATTCCGGAGACATGTTGCCGATGGTTGCGCGGTCGGCGAGACTGAGCGAGCCGAGGCCCGGGCCAAAGAATTCCACAAACTTTCCGACGACCCCTTTTTTCCGCAGCATTTGGGTGACGGTGAGGACCAAATCTGTCGCGGTCGCTCCGGACTGGAGTTTCCCCTGCAATCGGAATCCCACGACCTGGGGAATCAGCATGGAAATCGGCTGGCCGAGCATCGCGGCCTCCGCTTCAATTCCTCCCACGCCCCAGCCAAGAACACCGAGGCCGTTGATCATGGGAGTGTGAGAGTCGGTCCCGACGAGGGTGTCGGGATACGCGAACGTCTCGCTTCCCTCCCTGGCCGAAAAAACGACCTGGGCGAGGTATTCCAGGTTGACCTGATGGACAATTCCGGTGTTCGGTGGTACCACACGGAAATTTTTGAAAGCCTGCTGGCCCCATCGCAAGAAAGCGTATCGCTCCTTGTTACGCTCGAATTCCCGTTCGGCGTTCATCATAAAGGCGCGGGGATTGCCGAATTCATCAACCTGGATCGAATGGTCGATCACGAGGTCCACAGGCTGGAGGGGGTTGATTTTTTTCGGGTCGCCCCCCATCTTAACGATGGCATCACGCATAACGGCAAGGTCGACGATACACGGTACACCGGTAAAGTCCTGGAGCAGGACTCTGGCCGGCATAAAACTTATTTCCTTGTCCGGAACGGCCCGAGGATCCCAATGGACAAGCGCCTCAATGTCCTCCTTCCTGACCGTTCGATTGTCTTCGTGACGAAGGAGATTCTCGAGGAGAATCTTCAGAGATACCGGAAGGTGCTTCAGGGTTCGGCCAAGGGCTTTTTCAAGCTTTGGAAGTGAAAAGTAGGCGTGGGGTGATCCGATGACGGAGAAAGTTGATTTTGTGCCGTAGCTGTTCTTGCTTTGCATGTCCGTGCTCCTTGCAGAGAGATCTTCGACGATAATATAATAAAAAAAAGAGTCAGAAGGCGCGTTCGTTCGCAGATCCTTCGACCACTCAACGGGTGAATAGCGTCGGTAGTCCCGTTTGTCCTGGGCGGATCTTTGCTACTGAGTTTCAACTTTTCTCCCTATATTATTCCCTTAGCATGAAACGGAAGACGTCATCACTGCGGGAAGAAGACCTGAGCCTCGCCGGTCGCGAGCTGCGCATTGTCGAAAAACTTGCTCAGTCGATCGTGCGGAAGCAAGAAGTCCGTCGAGTAATGCAGCGGCTTGCCGAAGAGCTTGTGAGGTTCGGGTTCAGGGCAACCGTTGTGACAGAACTTGACCAACGGCGAGGCGGGTTCCGCATCCTGGGTGTCGCCCCGCAGACAAGGGTTCTTCGCCTCGTCTCAAAGGTCCTCAACATCCGACTGGATCGGTATGTTTTTCCGTTCCGTCCGCAGCAGAACGACGTGTTGAGAACTCTCGTGAAGGGAAGAACATGGATCGGACGGGACATGGGGGAGATTGTACGACCGACCCTTTCCCCAAGGCTGGCACGAACGGTCCAGAAACTCCTGGGGATCCGCTCGATCTACAACTCCCCCCTTATGAGCGAAGGAAAGATCGTCGGATCGGTGATCGTGGGGACAGATGCATACTCGTTTTCACAGCGTGAACAATCTTTTCTCAAAACGATTACCCATCATGCGGCCCTGATCATCCATCAGGCACTCCTCTTGTCCGAGAACCTCCGGAAAACGGAACAATATCGGTTGCTCGGAACGGTCGATCGGCACATTCTGGAGGAAAAACAACTGGCGAAGGTCCTGTCGGCCGTTGTTGAAAATATCCAAACCATCATTCCCTGCGATCTTGCCGGCATCTATCTGTACGATCCGAAGGAAAAAGTGCTTGTTCCGACTGTGACATCGAAACAAAGCCGGTTCAGCAGGAAGCTCGCCGAATTCACGATCCCCTGGGGAAAAGGGATCCTTGGATCGGTCGCCAGGACCCGGAAGGCCGTTATCGTCAATAATGCGCAGAAAGACCCGCGCTCAATCTATCCCGGCCGGGAAAAGCCGTCTCTTGAGCATCTTCTGTGCGTTCCGTTGATAACGGCCGGCGATATGGTCGGAATCATGAATGTCGCCCGTTTTCATGATGAACCATTCATGGAAGGCGACCTTGAGATCGCCCGGCCGTTCGGAGAAAAATCGGCGCTGGCAATCGGGAACGCCCGCCTTCTTCAGGCCCTCGGCGACTCGGAAAAGAAGTTTCGCCGGCTGTTCGAGGAATCCAAGGACGCGATTTACATCAGCACACCGCAGGGGAAGCTTCTCGACATCAACAATGCGGCGGTGGTGCTGTTCGGATTTCAAACGAGGGAGGAGATGCTCAAAGTGGACATTGGGCGGGATCTGTATGTCAACCCGGCTGATCGAAAAGCGCTTGTTCGCGATCTTGAAAAATTCGGATTTCTCAAAGATGTTGAGCTCAGGCTCAAAAAGAAAGATGGAACCCGGATTCTTGTCTACGCGATGATCACCGTGATTCGCGATGCAACGGGGCGAGTCACCGCGTTTCAGGGAATTCTTCGCGACGTCACGAAGCAAAAGGAGGGAGAGCGACTGCTTCACGAATCGGAGGAGAAATATCGGAGCCTGGTCGAGGATTCCCTTGTGGGTGTTTACATTCTTCAGGAAGGTCGGTTTGTTTTCGTCAACCGGCGATTTGCAGAAATGTTCGGATATTCCGTGACCGACCTTGTTCGCAAGCGAATCGCGCCGGATTCCCTCGTACACCCCGAGGACCGTTGGACGGCATGGGCGAGCCTGCTGCAGCGCGTATCGGGTGAGGGCAAAGGAGTGCAATTGTCGTTTCGGGGCATGCGCAAGAACGGAGAAATGCTTGAGATCGAGCTCTACGGAACGGCCTCGGTGTATCTTGGCTCTCCGGCGGTGATCGGAACGGTTCTCGACCGAACTCAAGAGCACCGGCAACAAAAGGAGATTTCCGATTGGCGAAGACGGTATGAACTCATTATTGCCTCCTCCGGCCAGATCGTGTACGAATATGACATCACAACCGGCAGGATTCTCTGGAGCGGGAGCATTGAACGGGTTCTCGGATATTCTCTGGCGGAAATACGCGGAGATATCGACGAGTGGGAGAGTCTGATTCATCCGGATGACCGGGGGGCGGCCCTTCGGGACCTTGATCAGGCGATGAAGACCATGGCTCCGTATGACGTTGAATACCGCTACAGGAGAAAAGATGGCCGAAAGAGCTGGAGGAGCGGGTTCGCTCATCGGAGTTGAAACACCGGCTGTTGTTTGAACATGCCAATGACGGTGTTCTCGTCTTGAGGGGCGAGTCCGTGATCGACTGCAACCCCCGGGCCCTGGAGCTCTTCGGATGTGAACGAAAGGATCTTCTCGGTCAAAGCCTCTATGCTTTTTCCCCGCCTCATCAGCTCGACGGATCGGAGTCCAAGTTTTCCATTCTCGCGCGGATTCACGCGGCTCTTCACGAGGGTCCCCAACGGTTTACATGGAAGCACGTCCGCAGGGACGGCAACTTGTTCGAGGCCGAAGTCAGACTGAATCGGTTCGAATTGGAGAATGAGACGCTGCTTCAGGCGCAGGTTCGTGACATCACGGCGGAACTTGAAGCACAGGAGGAACTGGCACGATCCGAGGAGAAATACCGGCAGCTTGTTCTTGAAGCGGGTGATCCCATTCTTGTCATGGATGGAAACGGAAAGATTGTCGAGGCCAACGAAAAAGCATGCGTGCTTTTGAGGACTACGCGGGAAGAGATCCTTCACACGTCCGTTGCGGCCCTTTCGCCCCTTCCACTCGAGGAAGCGCTTGCGGACTACCGAAAGCTGTACGCCCATCTGATTGAAAAAGGCCAGATTGCAACCGCCGGCCAGTTTCTGAAACGAAAGGACGGAACGCAATTCCCCTACGAGATGAGCGCCGTCTTGCTGGGAAACGGATTGCTTCAATCGATTATCAGGGACATTTCGGAGAAGAAACGAGCGGAGCAGGAAGTGGACAAGATTTATGCGCTTGCAACGACTCTTCGCGGAAGGGAATTGTTCGAGAAATCGGCGGCGGGGCTGGCCGAACTGTTGGACATGGATTATGTGATCGTCGGGGAAACGATCGACAAGGGCTCCAGAATCAGGTCGTTGACGTTCTATGCCCGGGGGACGATCGAACGGCAGCTGATCGTTGACGTTGCGGGAACTCCTTATGAGCGAATTCTTACGGAGAAGAAAACCCGGATGTTCGGGGCGGGGGTGACCGGGAAATTCAAAGAGGCTCCTCATCTGCAGGAACGAAACATTGAATCGTTTATCGGCGCGCCGATGACGGACAGTAATCGGGAGGTCATTGGCGTGGTGGCCGCGATGAGCGCGCAGCCTCATCGTTTCTTGGATCACGAGCAGAAGATCATGTCGATTATCGTGCAGAGGCTTGCCTCTGAGCTGGACATGCTGAGTCAGCGGAAACGGGAGGAACAGCTGTCGCAGCAGCTGTTGCAGTCTCAGAAAATGGAAAGCCTGGGCACACTTGCCGGAGGCGTTGCCCACGATTTCAACAATATTCTCGGTGCTGTGATCGGCTACACGTCGCTGGTCAAGAAGCAAATCGACCCCAAGAGCCAGAGCGGGCGCTACCTCGAGGCGATCGAGAAATCGGCCCAGCGGGCCGCGTCGCTCTCCAAACAACTCCTGAGCTTTTCTCACAAGACGCACGGCGACATCCGTCCGGTATCGATCAACAACCTGATCGAGGATACGATCCACATCATCTCGAGCTCCTTCCCGAAAAGAATCGCCGTCAAGACGGAGTTTTCCGAATCCCTTCCCCCCGTGCTCGGAGATCAGAATCAGCTTGGTCAGGTCATCATGAATCTCTGCATCAATGCTCGTGACGCCATTGAAGAACCGCGGGAAAGCACAGCCGAGGGCCTGCTGACGATCACCACGACACATTTTGAGGCGGGGGCTGGATTTGTCGATGTCCATCTGTCTGCAGCCCCCGGACAATATGTCTGCATTACGGTTCGGGACAACGGAGCGGGAATGACCCAGGAAGTCCGGCAGCGGATTTTTGAACCGTTCTTTACCACAAAAGGAAAGGGTCGGGGGACGGGACTGGGACTTTCCATGGTGTACGGTATTGTCAGGAATCATGGGGGGTTCATCGATGTTTTCAGTGAGAGTGGAAAGGGAACGGAAATCAAGATCTTTCTGCCGGGGGCCGAAACAATGGACGAACAACTGCAAACGGCTGTTGAAGAAGAGCTTCCCTACGGGAACGGAGAGGTCGTGATGGTCGTCGACGATGAGCCGATGCTGCGGGAGCTTGTGGCCGATGTCCTCGCAGGCCAGGGATACAAAGTCGTGCTGGCAGCGAACGGGAAGGAAGCGGTGGAACTTTACAAACAGGAACAGAATAGGATTCGACTTGTGATTCTTGATATGATCATGCCGGAAATGGACGGCCAGGCGACGTTTCAAGCACTGAAAACACTGAATCCGGAGATCAAAGTACTCATCTCAAGCGGTTTCTCCCAGGACTCTTCCGTGCAGGTCTTGCTCCACAGCGGAGCGGCCGGTTTCGTAGGAAAGCCCTATCAAACGGAAGATCTGCTGAAAGCGGTCTCAAATCATTTGAAGAACTAAGCCATGCGTGATATTTCCGAAAAACTCTCAACAGTCCGAACTGCCAGGGCGCGAGCGATCCTGCGGGTCTCGCCATTGACGATCCGACTCCTCCGGGCCGACCGGCTTCCCAAGGGCAATCCGTTGCCTGTGGCACGGGTCGCGGCGATTCAAGCGGCAAAAAACACGAGCCAGATCATCCCTTATTGTCATCCGCTTCCAATTGAGCATGTGGAATGTCTCTTTGAGGTGGGGAAGGATCGGATTGTCGTTGAGACGCTGGTCAAAGCCACCTACAAGACAGGCGTCGAGATGGAAGCTCTCGCAGCCGTATCGGTTGCCGTTCTGACGCTCTACGATATGATGAAGATTGTTGACACGACGATGGAAATCCAGCGGATTCAGCTTTTGCAAAAAACCGGGGGGAAATCGGATATTCGGAAAGAGAGAAAAAGGGAATACAAGGCTGCGGTTCTTGTCCTCTCGGATTCCATTTCTCGCGGGAAAAACAGAGACGAATCCGGCAAAATTCTTGTGGCGGGGCTACGGGAGGCGGGATTCAGGATTGTCAGCGTGAGAGTGATCCCCGACGACCGCCGGAGGATCGAGGCCAAACTCAAGGAATATGCCGACCGGCAAAAAGTCGATCTGGTCATGACGAGCGGGGGAACAGGGTTGGGGCCGCGGGATGTCACTCCTGAGGCGACCGGGGCTGTGGTCGATCGCGAAGTTGAAGGGATTTCGGAATTTCTCCGAGTGAACGGACGCGGGCGGACGCCGTACTCCGTGCTTTCAAGAGGAAGGGCGGGAGTCCGCGGGATGACTCTAATCGTTAACGTCGCCGGCTCTCCGGGCGCAGCGAAAGATGCCGTCCGAACACTTCTTCCGGTCCTTCCCCATGCGCTTATGATGATGAAAGGAAAGAGTCATCGCAAGAGAACGCGATGATCTCACAACGCTTCTGTCATTGCCCGCCTGCCTCTTGAATTTCTCCTAGCCGGGCAGGTCGTCGTCCGCCGCCGGACTCCTCGCATTAACCAACGTGCCTGGGATGCAATCTGGAGAGGATAATCGGATTGATTCCGAATTGCTCTCTTCGTACATTAATCAAACCTTTCGAAAGGAATCTCACCAGACTTTGCCGAAACGAACAGATATTTCATCCATCCTGATCATCGGCTCCGGTCCGATTGTGATTGGTCAGGCATGTGAATTCGACTATTCCGGTACTCAGGCTTGCAAGGTATTGCGCGAAGAGGGGTACCGGATTATTCTTGTTAACAGCAATCCTGCCACGATCATGACAGACCCCGATCTGGCAGACGCGACTTACGTCGAGCCGATCACGCCGGAATTCCTGGAGAAGATCATTGATCGGGAACGCCCCGACGTAATCCTTCCGACCATGGGAGGACAAACAGCCCTTAATGCGGCCGTGGCACTGGCTGAGAGCGGGGTACTGGAAAAATACGGAGTTGAGCTGATCGGCGCAAAGCTTGACGCAATCAAGAAATCGGAAGACCGGGAGTTGTTTCAGGCGGCGATGAATCGGATTGGACTCGAGACGCCGCGCGGGGCTTTTGTGCGTTCCCTCGATGAAGCAATGGAAGTCGTAGAGTCCATCGGATTACCTATCATTATCCGTCCTTCGTTTACGCTGGGGGGAACCGGAGGGGGCGCGGCTTATAACATGCAGGAATACAGAGAGAAGGTGGAGCACGGCCTTTCCAGCAGCCCCATCAGGGAAGTGCTTGTCGAAGAATCAATCATGGGATGGAAAGAATATGAGTTGGAGGTGATGCGGGATCTGAAAGACAATGTCGTTATCATCTGTTCCATCGAAAATTTTGATCCCATGGGCGTTCATACAGGGGATTCGATCACGGTGGCGCCGGCACAAACGTTGACCGACAAGGAATACCAGGCAATGCGCGATGCCGCCAAAAGGATCATCAGGGAAATCGGAGTCGAAACGGGGGGATCAAATATTCAGTTTGCGACAAATCCCGAGAACGGCAAAATGCTGGTCATCGAAATGAATCCGCGTGTTTCCAGGTCCTCGGCGCTGGCGTCGAAAGCCACAGGTTTTCCCATCGCCAAGATCGCCGCAAAGTTGGCGATCGGCTACACCCTCGATGAGATTCCCAATGATATCACGAAACAAACTCCGGCGTCCTTTGAACCGACCATCGATTACTGTGTTGTCAAGATCCCCCGATGGGATTTCGAAAAGTTCAAAGGGGTTGACGATACCCTGGGTGTGCAGATGAAGTCGGTGGGAGAGGCGATGGCCATCGGACGCACGTTCAAAGAATCATTTCAGAAAGCGCTCCGTTCGCTCGAACAGGACCGACACGGCCTTGGAATGGATGGGAAGGACAGCTTCCTCGTCAGGGAGTTGTCGGAATCCAAGAGGGCCGAATGGCGAAAAAAAATCATCGATCGCTTGAAACACCCGAAACCGGAAAACGTATTCTACCTTCGCCATGCCCTTCAGCTCGGAGTAACGCCGGAAGAGCTGCACCAGGTGACGCGTATTGACCGCTGGTTTCTTCATAACATCAAACAAATCGTGGATTTCGAAGAGGAATTGACATCCTATACCCTATGAGATCATTCATTTTCTTTGTCGTCTGCTGTGCGGCTTTGATCCAGTTTTCCGGCGCTCAGACCGTCGTGCCTCGTGACCGGGACGGCCTGCTCAAAGGGGAAGGAATGGGATTGGCGAGCTCGGCGGAGCTCAACGGTTATCCCGGGCCAAAGCATGTCATTCAGCTGAGGGATGAATTGGGACTGACGCTCGATCAGCTTCGAAAGGCTGAAGCCCTCATGGAGGGTGTGCAAGCGTCGGCAAAAGTGATTGGCCAACAAGTCATTGACGAGGAGGGATCGCTGGAAAACCTGTTTCAGTCGGGCTCCCCGGACGAGCGCAAGGTTCAGTCGTCCCTCCAGGAAATCGGACGACTGAGAGCCGATCTGCGGTTTCTCCATTTGCAAGCCCATCTTCGTATGAAGGAAGTTCTCACTCCGGAACAGATTCAAAAATACAACAAAGTCCGTGGGCACAGGGCCGATGGCTAAAAGTAAGAAAAATCCACCCCGTCGCGTGCCGGCGGAGATTCTCCGAAAGGCGAAGGAATACGGTTTTTCCGACCGTCAGCTGGCGTACCTGTGGGGAACGACGGAAAAAGCCGTCCGAAACCTTAGAAAAGAATACGGCATCGTTCCGGTGTACAAGACGGTCGACACGTGTGCGGCCGAATTCGAAGCACACACTCCATATCACTACTCCACCTATGACCAGGAAAATGAATCCGTGGCAAGCGCCCGGAGAAAGGTGATCATCCTGGGAGGGGGCCCGAACCGGATCGGCCAGGGGATCGAGTTCGATTACTGTTGTGTGCATGGTGTGATGGCGCTGGCGGAAGAGGGCATCGAGTCGATCATGATCAACTGTAATCCTGAAACGGTGTCGACCGACTATGACACGACGGACAAACTCTATTTCGAGCCGCTCACTCTTGAGGATGTTCTGAACATTTGTGACCACGAGAAGCCGTATGGAGTCATTGTCGGCTTTGGCGGTCAGACGCCGCTGAAGATCGCCAGGGCCCTGGAAGAAAACGGCGTGCCGATTCTCGGAACTTCGCCGGAAGGCATCGACCTCGCAGAGGACAGAGAACGCTTTGGGGCGCTTCTGAGAAAGCAGCGGATTCCGCATCCAAAGTACGGAACGGCCTACTCGGTGAACAACGCGGTTCTGGTGGCCGAGCAAATCGGTTATCCGGTCCTGATCAGGCCATCGTATGTTCTCGGCGGCCGCGCCATGGAAATTTGTTACAGCGGAGATTCAGTCCGTGAATACATGAGAAAAGCGGTCGATGTTTCACCGGAGCATCCGGTGTTGATCGACCGCTTCCTGGAGGACGCCTTTGAGTTCGATGTGGATGCGGTGGCTGACGGAAAAGATGTTTTGATCGGCGGGATCATGGAGCACATTGAAGAGGCGGGGATCCATTCGGGAGACAGCTCCTGTGTCATTCCCCCGTACATGATTTCAGAGAAGAACCTGGAACATCTGAAAGCCTACACCGTCAAATTGGCCAAAGCTCTCAAGGTCGTCGGCCTTATCAATGTTCAATATGCCATCAAGGATGACGTGGTCTACGTGCTCGAGGCGAACCCCCGGGCTTCCCGGACGGTACCGTTTGTGAGCAAAGCAATCGGAATCCCCCTGGCCAAGATCGCGGCGAAGGTCATGATGGGAAGAACCCTGGAAGATCTCGGCGTCAAGGATTTCGATTTCCGGACGCTCAAGCACATTTCGGTCAAGGAAGCGGTCTTTCCGTTTTCAAAATTCCCCAGGGTGCCCATTTTTCTGGGTCCGGAGATGAGATCGACCGGCGAAGTGATGGGAATCTCCGAGGCCTTCGGCGGCGCCGTCGCGAAAGCTCAGATGAGCGCAGGCAATACTCTCCCCGACCATGGGACGGTGTTTATCAGCGTCAATGATAGTGATAAGAACGACATTACGTTGAACATCGTTCGCGGATTTGTGCAGCTTGGATTCTCAATCGTGGCTACGGAAGGAACAGCGAGATTTCTGGGGGAGCACGGAATACAAAGCGAGCGCGTGTTCAAGGTGAACGAGGGCCGGCCGAACGTTGTGGATCTCATCAAGGACGGCAAGATCAACCTGATTGTGAACACGCCCCTCGGAGAAGAATCACGCTACGATGAGTACGCCATCGGGTGGGCGGCAATCGCTCATAAGGTCTCGTTCATCACAACTCTTTCGGCCGCGGCAACGGCGGTAAAAGGAATTGAGCGACAGCGCGAAGGAAACCTCTCGGTCCGAACAATCCAGGAATACCACAAAGAAATCCTGACTTGACCTGAAAGATTTCCACCTCGTCCCCTCCAATCGAACCTTTCAGCCCCTTTTTCGTCTAATTCTCTTGACTTCTGATCTCGTTTCGTGTAAATTTTAACAATTCAAGACGTCAGTTCATATCCCACTTTAACCGTTGGTGGTTAGCTGCTTGCAAAATAGTGCTGTAGGTTTTTGTGTTGTGCAGAACAAACGGGTGTTCGGTCTTCTCGCCTTTCTTACCTTCGTTTCCCTTTCCGCCCATCTTTTTGGTCAATCAACAACTCAACCCGCCTCGATTGCCGAGGAACAGGATTACGCCTTCGCCTACGGCTTGTACGGCGACGGGCTTTTTCAGATCGCCGGAGAGCAGTTTGATCGGTTCCTCGAAAAATACCCCTCAAGCTTGAAGCGGATGGACGCATATTTTCTGAGCATTGAATGCCGTTTCCAGCAGCAACAGTTTGACACGGCCGCTCGTCTTTTCGCTCGCTTTGTGAAGGAGTATCCCTCCTCACGACTTAGCGCCGATGCGTTTTTGAGACTTGGTGAGGCATATCTCAGATTGAAGCAGCCCGATCAAGCGGTCTCCTCGTTCAAAACAATCCTGGACAAGTTCGGACAGAGCGAGCTGGCCGGAGAGGCGGCGTATTGGATCGGGGAGACCTTCGTTCAGACGAGCGAATACGAGAATGCGATCAAGTACTATACGCTCGCCTATGAGCATTATCAAAACAACCGGCTGCGGGACTATGCTCTTTATGGGATTGGGTGGACTTACCAGACAAAGGGGGAGTACGGACGGGCTGCAGAATGGTATGCAAAATTACGCAATGAGTTTCCCCGGAGCGACCTGTTTTCTGCTTCCCTTGTGCGAACGGGAGAATGCTCTTTTTACATGAAGGAATTTCAAAAAGCGATCGAGGAGCTTTCTGCTTCCAGGGCACACATTTCGAAAACGGAAGAACGTGGTGAAGCAGAGTATCTCATTGGCGAAGCCTATTTCAATTTGAATGAATACGGACAGGCGCGCGTCCACTATGAGGTGTTTCTCCGGGAGTTTCCCGATCATCGTCTCTTCCGGGATGTTCTGTATGCCCTTGGCTGGACGCACCTCAAAACCGACAATTTTGCCGGGGCAGAAGAGACCTTTGACGGGCTCAGTGCCGGCAATGATCCGTTGGCTCAAAATGCGCTCTTCCGTCGCGGCGTCGCTGAAAAATTTGGAGGAAAGCGGAACGAATCCCTCGAAACCTGGAAGGAGGTTGTCCGACGTTTCCCGGCGGGGGAATTCTCGGACAACGCTCTGTACGAAACGGGACTGGTGCTCTACGAAGATGACAAATACCCGGAGGCGCGGTCGCAATTTGATCAGTTGATTCGGAACTACCCGCAGAGCGATGTCTTGCCCGAAGCGTATCGCATGCTTGGTGAGTGCCTGGTTGCAGAGTTAAGATTTGATGAGGCGAAAAAGGCGTTGGCGGCGGCAACCGAATTCACAGGCGCATCTTTCGAGGTCAAAACGAATGCATTGTTCCAGCTCGGTTGGTGTCAGATCAAATTGAAGGAATACGGCGACGCGGTAAGGACAATGACTCGATTCCTGGACCTGTATCCCGGCCATCCGAAGGCCGTCGACGCTCGTTTTTGGCGTGCGGAAGCCCGGTATCAGCTTTATGATTACGAAGGCGCTTTTGGCGACTATGAGTCTGCAGGTCAGCCGTCCGGTTCGCTGAAACGCGAAGAGGCGCTGTACGGGTCCGGATGGTCGCTTTACAAACTGAATGAGTTTGGGAAGGCCATCGTCAGGTTTGAACAACTCCTCAGGGAGTTTCCCGGGACGAAGTTCCTTTTCGATGCCCGCTTGCGCCTGGCCGACAGCTATTTTTTCGCCAAGGACTACAAGAATGCAGAGGGGGCCTATCGGTCGGTCATCCGGCAATTCTCCAGGAATGAGGGTGTCGATTATGCGCATTATCAGCTTGGACAGACCTATTATCGGTCGGGAAAATACACTGATGCCGTTCAGCAGATGAGCTCGCTGATCCGGAATTTCCCATCATCCAGCCTTGCCGACGATGCCCAATATGCGATCGGATGGATATGGTTTCAGAATAAGGAGTATCCGGAGGCGATCAAAGAGTTTCAAAAACTCCTTCAGCTCTTCCCGCAGAGCGATCTTGCCGCCAAGGCGACCTACAGCATCGGGGATGCAAGATACAACCGGAAGGACTACACGGGCGCCGAGCAAGCGTACCGGCAGGTACTGGAGAAATTCCCACAAAGCCAGTATGTCGGCGACGCCATGACGGGGATTCAATATTGCCTGCTTGCTCAGGGTAAGCCGGAAGAAGCTCTCCGCGTGATTGATTCCTTTGTTCGCGAAAACCCGCGATCGTCCATGGCTGAAATCCTCCTCCTGAAGAAAGGGGATCTCTATTTCAGTCAGGAGCAGTATGATGCGGCTGTCCGTGAGTACCGCACTTTTGCCGATCAATATCCGGAATCTCCGCAAGCTGCGACTGCTTACTACTGGATCGGGCGGTCGTACCTGGCCCAGGAGCGCCTTCTCGATGCTGCAACTGCTTTTGAGCGCGCAGCGGGCTTGAGCAAGGGTGTGGCTTCTGTCGTTGGCCAGTCAATTCTGGAAGCAGGCGAAGTGTATCGAAGTTTGAAGAGTTACGAGAAGGCCCTGGAAGTGTTGTCGAAAGCAGAGAAGATGAACGCGGGTGCAGAGGTCGTTTCGGAAGCCATGGTTCGCAAAGGAGCGATCTATGAGGCGACGGGCGATCTTGCTTCCGCTCTTCAGCAATACAATATGGTGATCAGTGCCAATAGTCGTGCTCGATCGGCAGACAAAGCGCGGGTTTCATTGGCGCGATTGTACATGAGGGAAACCAACTATACCGACGGCCACCGCCTGGCCGCAGATGTTGCAACAAGCCGGACAGACGAACTGGGCGCCGAAGCCCAGTATGTCATCGGATTAATCTACTCTGCCCAGCGTGACTGGCAGAGTGCCGCGACGGCTTTCCTCAAGGTCCGTTATGTCTTCCCGTCGCAGGAAGAATGGTTGGCCAAGGCGTACCTCGGCCTTGGGAACGCCTACGAACGGATGAACGACCATGCGAAGGCGAGGGAAGCGTACCGTACTGTTTTGAAACTCGAGCGGCAGAAAGAGTCGGTCGCCGAGGCCCAGCAAAGGTTGAAAAGTCTGGAGCGGCCGTGAAGTTCCCGGGACTTCTTTGCCAAATCACTCTCACGCTCGTGTTCGCCTGTTCGGTTATTGCGCAGGACCGTCCGGAATCCTCGGGTGGAAAGCAGCAGCCGGCATCGCGCCCCGTTGACGCGGCCGCTCCGACCGCCCACTCATCCCTTCCAACGATCGATCTTCCCGAATTCGTCATCACGGGCACGACATCTGTCAATCCGCCCGACGTTCAAAAAGGATTTCTTGACGAGGGCGGAACGTACAAACGAAATCCGCTTGAGAATAGTCCCGGAACCAGGGACAGGGAAACGATCGACCTGGGCGCCCGCTTCAAACAGTCTCTTCTGACAACCTCGGAAGGGTTGTATGGAATCGCAGGCGCCGGTCTCGGGACATTTTTTTCAGCCAACGTTTTTGGATCATTCGGCCAGTCCGAGAAGTCGTACGATTTCCTCGGGGATGCTCGATACCGGAGGACGAGGGGATTTATGAGGTTTACTGATGCCTCGGGCGGGAGACTGGGGTTGAAGGGAAGTCTGATTGTCCGGAGCGAGTCACATCTTCTTGATGAAGCCAGGGTGAGCGGAGAGGCGTCATATGGTCTTTCTAAGTACAAATTCTATGGTTCTCTCTCGCCTTCGCTCGGCAGAGATTGGTCCAACGTTCGGTTTGGGACGCGGGCTGTGACAAGTCTGAATGCACCGGCTGTTGTGTCGGCGGGGCTGATCTACCAGGCGTTGGCGGTTCATGACAGCAGTGCCGCAACGACGGAAAATATGGTCACGATTGATGCCGGCGGACAAGTTCCCGTGTTCGATTTCCTGCTCGATGTGAAGGCCGGCCTCAGACTGACAACCGTTACTTCCGGATCGATCAACAACCTTTCAGAGGCCTCTGTTACTATTGGCGTCCCTCCACGTTCCTGGGGGAACTTCCTCTTCGAGATTTCTGCAACCGGCTTTGCGATCAGAGGAATGGCCGGTCAACAGAGTAGTTATCTGTATCCGCATCTCGTGGCGAGGTATTCGGGCTTGAAGAACCAGATCCTCTTTCTCCACTTCCGGCCCCAGGTGAAATACACGACACTTCGCGAGCAAATCCACATCAATCCCTATCTCTCGGCGAATATGGTCATTCGTCATGAAATTCACCGTTGGGCAGTTGCAGGCGGGATTGAATCGGACTGGTCGAGTTGGCTTGGCACGCGGATGGAACTTCGAATCCAGTCTGTGGATGACTATCCTCTCTTCGCCGATTCGGCGGCGAGCGGGATTTGGGCGCTCGTGTATGGGGGGCGCACTTCACTTGCTGCATTCAGAGTTGATGCAGTTGCAAACATCACCACAAATGATTATTTTGCCCTTGCTGTCACAGCCCGTACGGCGAAAAATTCGGTCTATGGCAGCCGCGTGCCATACCTGGCGGAATTCGAGGCGTCTGTCGTTTATCGGCATCGGTTTCCGTTTGATGTCTCCGCGGGTCCGGCGTTGAGTGTGCTCGGTTCCCGAAGAGCTTCGGCACAGAGCGCTGAAACGGTGGGGAGTTACTTGTGGAGCGGGATGAATGTGGAATACAACCGGATTCCGGGACTTTCAGTTTCACTTGAAATACGGAATCTCTTCGATCGGCGGTATGAAGAGTGGAAGGGATACCGGGCCGAGCCCTTCAGTATGGTTCTCGGTCTCTCATATCGCTGGTAAGGAATCGAAAACGTCTCTGCGAACTCACAGACAAATCTAGGAGGAACCATCCATGCCTAACGTAAACTTGATCGAGGAAGAGGGTGGCGAAGGTGCGATGCAGCCGATCGCGGCCCCGACCAGGAAGGGAGGCGGCGGAGGGGGATCAAAAGCGCTGATCTTTCTGCTTGTGATCGTCCTTCTCGGCGGCGGCGTTTTTGCGCTGAACAAGTTCGGGGTGATCAAGCTCTGGGGAAAAAAGCCCAGGCCGGTCATTACTCAGATCACCGAGGAACCGATTGTTGAGCCCGAATATGCGGAAATAGATACCGCAGCTATGACGGAAGATACTGCCGGAATTTCATTTGTTGAGACACCGCCTCTGACGGCTGGACCTCAATCATCGCTTGTTACGGGAGGAAGGACTGTGACTTCTTCAAAACCGTCAGCCGGATTGTCCGACATGCGGGGGACCTACACAATTCAAGTGTCGGCGTGGAGGGATCAGTCCACGGCTGACCGGTACGTGAAGCGACTCGAGGATGCCGGTTACCCGGCGTTCGTTGAAAAGCGAAAACTCAAGGATGGCGAATGGTATACCGTGAGGATTGGTCGCTACGCGTCCATGAAGGAGGCAAAAAAAGCTGTTGACACCTTTGCATACGAGATCAAAACGCATTATTGGATTGACAAAATCCGTTCGAATTGAATGATTCTTGCAGAGAGCAATCTCATATGAATCTCCTTGATTTGTTTCTGAAGGGTGGGATTTTCATGTATCCCATCCTTTTTTGTTCCATACTGGCGCTTGTCGTGGTTGTTGAACGGTTTCTTGTTCTCCGCAAGGCCAATATCGATGCAGGTCAGTTCATGCTAAAACTCAGAAGCGTGCTTCAAAGGGGAAGCGTCATGGAGGCGATTAATTTCTGTTCCCGCAGTGACGCTCCTCTTGCGAACATTCTGAAAAAAGGACTGACGAAGTATCCGGAAGGGCATGATCGCGTGCGGGAATCCATAGAGAACGCCGGAAAAGAAGAAGCCTTTAAGCTGGAACACAGACTGGGAATTGTGGCTTCCATGGCGGGCATCGCTCCCTTGCTCGGGTTTCTGGGAACCGTCACCGGGATGATCGGAGCTTTTCGGACCGTCGAGCAATTGGGGGGTGCGGTGAATCCCAGCGATCTTGCCGGAGGAATCTGGGAGGCGTTGCTCACCACCGCGTTTGGCCTGATTGTCGGCGTCGTTGCGTACGGGTTCTATAACTACTTTGTGAACAAAGTCGGTCGATTCGTTTTTGAAATGGAGATGGCGTCGGAGGAATTCCTTGACCTGGTGGTGTCGGGGAAACTTGAAGACGGCGAGATCAGCTCTGCTGCCGGCAAAGGGAAGCCGGGGAGAACGGAGGAATACTTCACCCGGAAGGATAACCGATGAGATTCTCGACTCCTCAAAAACCGCTTGCGATGTTCTCACATTCGTCCCTGACGGATATCGTGTTCCTCTTGCTGATTTTCTTTCTGCTCTCGTCTTCATTCGTGATTCAGTCCGGCATCAAAGTGCAGCTTCCAAAATCGGAATCGGCGGAGATGGAAAGCCAGCGACAGATTATCGTGACGGTAACAGAAAAAGGGTCGATTTTCCTCAATGACAAACTGATCTCATTGGAAACGCTGGGGGGTCAACTCGCTCCGCTTGTGGAGCGGGACCGTGAGAAGATCGTTATCATCAAGGCCGATCAGACCGTGAGCCTGCAAAGTGCCGTGCAGGTCATGGATATTGCGAAGGGAGTCGGCGCCTCACGTCTTCTCATCGCCACGCAGCCAGGACTCGACCAATGAACCTGCCGCGTGAAACAAGAACAGGGTGGGCCATCTCTCTTGCCATCCATGGAGGGCTGCTCGTTCTTTTCTTGTTGATCAGTATTCCGGATGTCATCCAGAGGCAGGAGTTCATAGAGGTGACCTGGGGCTTGCCGGCCGTTTCGAAGCCTGCCCGGGCCACGACAGCATCGGCTTCCGCCGGAGAAGCCGGAACAGCGTCGATGTCGGCTCCGAAAAAAACCGCCAAATCTGAAAAACCGTCCCAGACCGTGATCCTCCCCGAACGCCGCATGGTGGATCGGTTGGAGGATAACCTCCCGTTGGTTCGATCGGAAAAAATCGAGCTGGCTGAAAAGCCGGGGTCGGATCGAAAAGTGACGTCGGGAGTGGGAGAGCGTGAGCCCGGGGAGGGGCAGACTCCGGGAGCGAGGGAACAGACAGGGCCAGCAAGCGGCATTCCGGGTTCCTCCGTCGGCCCGGAGGCTGGTTCGGGCGGACTAGCGGGGGATGTGGACAAAGGAGTGTCGTTTTCGATCCAGTGGATGGAAGGGGGGACGAGGGGCAAGATCAGCGGAGAATTACCGCAATATCCGGAAGGCGTCAATGTGGTTGCGCAGATCAAGATCCTCGCGCTGGTCGCACCGGACGGAAGCATCAAATCGGCGCAACCGGCTCAAAAAGGTAATACGAGACTTGAAGAAGCAGCGATGAAGCAGGTGAGACTGTGGAAGTTTGAGCCGCTCCGGTCCTCACAGCCGCAGGACAATCAATCCTGCGTTGTGACGTTCCTTTTTACTTTGAAGTAGTCTTCCCGGAATCTACTCCCCCCTCGTGTTTCTTCTGATGCTGTGATCGCAGCAGCAAAGAGTAGAAGACCCCTTCCCCGATCGTCAAGAGAGTCAATGTGAACGCGTCGCGGTCGAACCAGGGCGCGAATCCTTCCGGTCTCAGAAAGAGGTTTGTGACCATTGTTGTGATGGTCCACCCGACCGAGAAAATGATCGTGAAGAAAGCGACAGCCAGTATTCCCTCTCCGACGCCGCCTTGTTTCTTGCGAGTGAAAAACGCGTAGGCCGCGGCAAGTACGTGAGCGATGAAGATGACAGCGGCGATCACGGACTAGTACGCGTCCTTTCCAAACAACACAGCCCGGATGGTTTTGAAAATAATCTTCAGATCAAACGTCAGCGACCAGTTTTCAACGTAGTACACATCGTACTTGGTTCGATCCGCGACCGGGGCCTGGCCGCGCAATCCGTTGACTTGTGCCCAGCCTGTCATTCCCGACTTGACCCGGTGGCGGTCGAGATACTTCGGAATTTCGTCCTTGAAGCGTTTGACAAAATATGGTCGTTCCGGTCTTGGTCCAACGATGCTCATTTCTCCTTTGAGGACATTGAAAAGCTGAGGGAGTTCGTCCAGGCTCAGGCGGCGAAGGATTTTTCCGAGAGGGGTCACGCGCGGATCGTTCCGTTTCGCCCACACCGGGCCGGTCTTTGCTTCGGCGTCGATGCGCATCGTCCTGAACTTGAGGACGTTGAATGTCCTTCCATCAAGACCGACGCGTTCCTGCAGGTAGAACGGCGGTCCTTGAGAGGTCATGGCGATCATCGCGGCAATGAGACCGAGGAGTGGACTCGTCAGAACAAGGATAACCACGGCCACGACAATGTCAAAGCCTCGTTTGACAATGCGATTCCAGGTTGTGAGGGCCGCCTCCTTCACCTGGAGAAAAGGAATCCCTTCCAGCTCTTTGATCCGCACACGACTCGTCATCAATTCCACAAGGTCCGGCACCATCATGATTTCCGTGTTCAGTCCTTCTGCTTCTTCAATAAGTTTCGCGAGCCGCGGATGTTCATCAGAGGTCAGCGCAACGAGCACGAGCTCGATGGCGTGATGGCGGAGATAGTGCGGGACCTTTGAGAGAGATCCGAGGTACGGCAGCCGTTTTGAAAACTGTCCTTTCCCGCGAGTCGTGAAATACCCAACCATCCGGTACCCGAGGGAAGGGTGATGGGCAATACTCTCATACACCCGTCGGGCGGTTTCGTTTCCGCCGACGAGAATGACGTTCTTGATGTCGTGGCCGCGCGCGTACCACCATTGCTCAAACGTGAGGACAACGAATCGGCCGGCGGCAATGAGGACAACGCCTGTGACGGCGAGGAGGGCGAAGACAAGGCGCGAAAAGGAGAACGCGCGATAGAAGAAGGCAGCGGCCATGACCAAAAGCATGCCGAAGAACACAACGCGGAGTATGGGGAAGAATTCGTCTGAAAAGT
Organism: Ignavibacteriales bacterium; assembly: GCA_016186715.1. Classification (GTDB taxonomy): domain Bacteria; phylum Bacteroidota; class Ignavibacteria; order UBA10030; family UBA10030. The sequence goes on from JACPLA010000072.1 coordinate 39,531, forward strand.
AGGCCGCACGGCGCGCGCGGTACATGCCCCGGCTGTGAAAAAGCAGCAACCAGGAGGGGATAACAAAAAGAGAGCCGTATACGTACGCTTCGATCGGAGGGAAACCAAGCTCGACAGGAATGACGGAAGTGAGAGGGGAATAAAAACGAAGCCAGTAAGAAAAAAGAAATGCCCCTTCAATGGCAAGAACGTCGGAGGTGACGGTCAGGAGGGGGATGAGAAAGTCTTTTCGGTGGTGTGCCATTGGATCGAACACCCGGCCATCAGCCGTAGAGTTCCTGTTCGACCTGCTGGAAAATAATATGGCCGATAGTGATATGGCCTTCCTGAATTCGTTGTGTATCGTTGGACGGAACAATTAACGCCAGATCGACGATCGCCTTTGCCGGGCCTCCTCCTTTTCCCAGAAATCCTATACACTTCATTTTCTTTTCCCGCGCTTTCCTGAAAGCCCGATTAACACTTTCCGAATTCCCGCTGGTGGAAATGCCGATCAGCACATCACCCTCTTTTCCCAGGGCTTCGACTGAGCGGGCGAAGACATTGTCATACCCCAAATCGTTTGCCCCCGCCGTGAGGTTCGAGGTGTCGGTGGTGATGGCGATAGCGGGAAGCCCGGGCCGTGTGAGATCCGGACTCAGGCGGATGACGCACTCGGTAGCGAGGTGCTGGGCGTCGGCTGCACTCCCTCCGTTGCCGCAAAGGAGAACCTTGTTCCCCTGGCGAAGGGCTTTCTTGAGAATATCGATCGCTTCGGAGATTTGTGCCGTCAGTTGTTGCGCGATCTGTGTCTTGGTTTCTGCGCTGGCGCGGAGCGAGTCCTGAATGAACTGTTCCCGTGTCGTGGTCATGTTCAGGCTCCCACCTTTGCGGAATGAATCGTCTGGGCAAACTGGCGGATCATCGTGGGATCGTTATCTTCCTCCAGGATTGTTCCGGTGACGACAAACGAAGCTCCCGCGGAGACTTTTCGTCGTGCTTCCTCGGTCGTCCGGATTCCACCGCCCACGATCATCGGCAGGGATGAGCGCTTTCTGATCGCTGCAATCATCTCATCCGAAACAGGTTGGTCCGCTCCGCTTCCGGCATCCAGATACAGACACTTCATCCCGATTAATTCAGCTGCCAGTGCGTGGGCAACGGCAATATCCGGCTTGTGATTGGGAATGGGCTTTGTATTGCTCATGAATTCCGCTGAAGTCGCCCTTCCGGTGCCGATGAGCATATAACCGGTTGAAATCGATTCAAGCCCCATTTTTTTGATGATGGGAGCGGCCAGGACCTGGTTGCCGATCAAGTGTTCGGGGTTTCTTCCGCTGATCAGGACGAGGAACAGGATGGCATCTGCCAGTGAGGAAACCTGGAACAAGCTGCCCGGAAAAATAACGACGGGGACCGTCGTATTCCGTTTGACGAGACCAAGGAGTTTTTCGAACGCGTTGGTCATCATGAGGCTGCCGCCGACGAGGAAGCCGTCAACACCGGCTTCCGTGGCCTGACGGACAAAGCCGGGGAGTTTTTCTTCTGCGATCTTGTCGGGATCGATCAGGATAAGATACCCGGCTCCGCGTTCTTCTCGAATGCGGGTCAATCGTTCGAATGTGTTCATGCCTGTCTCGTTTCGTTTTTGAGAAAGGATCGGATAATCGTCTCCGCGCTTTTCAATGCTTCCTGAAGCCCTGCAACATTATTTCCGCCTGCGGTGGCCATATGGGCTCGACCGCCACCTCCGCCTCCAAGGAGTTTTGCCACGGCACTCACGATCTTGCCGGCCTCGAGCTTCCTCGAAGCGACGAGATCATCTGTGACGATGCAAACCAAAGCAACTTTTTGCTGCATTACGGACGCAAGGAGGCCTACGCCGCTGCCGATTTTCGAGCGTAGCGTGTCACCCAGTGTCTTCAGCTCCTCCATTGAATCCACATCGACCTCGGCAGAAACGAGCTTGAACCCGTTCACGCTCAGGCCCTCTTTCACCAGCGTGTCGATCGTGGTCGAGAGCGACTGCAGCCGCGAGCGCGAGAGGATTTTCTCCAGCCGTCTCCTCGTTTCTGCGAGCTCAAGCACGATGGTGTCGACGGCCATCCGGCGTGTTTCTTGTTCTTTGAACATGGTCCGAGGCTGCGGCGACAATCCGGCTCCAGTTTTCTTTATCTTCTCCAACGTACGAAGGGCCTGTTCCAGTTGCCCGCGGGTTTCTTCTCCCGTCCCTGTCTCTCCGCTTAAGCGCAGCAGGTCTTCCGCTTGTGCAGTGGCATAATGAATCCGTTCTGCAAGGTCCCGTTCTTGAACTTTCAGCAGTTCAAGGGCGTACGCGCCCGTCACTGCTTCAATCCGACGGGTTCCACTTGCCACGCTTCCTTCGGAGCGGAATTTGAAGTACCCGATTTCCTTCGTGTTTTCGACGTGTGTTCCTCCGCAAAGCTCAACGGAGAATTTGGGATCAATTTCCACGACCCGCACCTTTTCACCATATTTCTCACCG
>JACPLA010000015.1 GCA_016186715.1 Ignavibacteriales bacterium
GAACGCAGTGCGTTTTCCGACACGACATTGCAGCATATAAAGAACCCCCTGCTGCATGGTGAATTCGATATCCATCACATCCGTGTAGTGCCGCTCCAGCCTTGTGCGGATGGTGTCGAGCTGCCGGTACATTTTCGGATCGTTCTTGGCAAGTTCCGCGATGGGAAGAGGGGTTCTGATTCCTGCAACGACATCCTCCCCCTGAGCATTCATCAAGTATTCGCCATAGAACACGTTCCCTCCTGTCGCAGGATCACGCGTAAATGCAACTCCCGTTCCCGAGTCCTCTCCCATGTTCCCAAACACCATCGTTTGGACGGAGACGGCGGTTCCCCACGTGCCGGGGATGTCGTACATCTTGCGGTATGCGATGGCTCGCTCGTTCATCCACGACCCAAAGACCGCCCCGATAGCGCCCCACAGTTGGTTCATCACATCTTGCGGGAATTCCTGTCCCGTTTTTTCTTTGATGGCTTCCTTGAACGTTCGGACAAGCTCTTTCAGATCCTCAGCCGTCAATTCGGTGTCAAGATGAACGCCTTTTGCCTTTTTCATTTCTTCAATGATGGCCTCAAATGGGTCGATATCGTCCTTGTGCACCGGCTTAAGACCCATCACAACGTCCCCGTACATCTGTACGAACCTCCGATAGCAGTCGTAGGCGAACCTTTCGTTGCGTGTCTTCTCGATCAGTCCTTTCACGGTTTCATCATTCAATCCAAGATTGAGAATCGTATCCATCATGCCGGGCATGGATGCACGGGCGCCTGATCGGACCGACACCAGCAGCGGATTCTTCGGATCGCCGAACGACGCTCCCATGGCTTTCTCCACCTTTTTCATTGCCGCATCGACATCCTTCCGAAGCAATTTGGGATAGGATCTCTTGTGCTGATAATAGTAGGTGCAGACTTCCGTCGTGATGGTGAGTCCCGGTGGGACAGGAAGACCGATGTTGACCATCTCCGCGAGATTCGCTCCCTTTCCTCCAAGAAGGTTCTTCATTGCCGCAGTGCCTTCGGCCTTCTTGCCGCCGAAGAAGTAGACGTATTTGGAACTCTTTGCCATGTGAGGTTACTCCGTTTCTTTGTCAGAGAATTGTTCTCGTTTTTCCTTGATCGACCGAGCAACTTCCCGAAGGAAGTATTCGGCAATATTGCCGGAACACGGGTTGTCGAAATCCTGCATCCGCTCGGGATGCCACTGCACAAGCAAAAGGAACGGCATCCGATCCTTTAAAATCCATTCCATTGCCTCAATGACGCCGTCGTCCGACTTGGCCGACACCATCAATCCCTTTCCCATTCGATCGACGGCCTGGTGGTGGATGGAGCTTACTTTCTTTGGACCCTTGCCGGTGATCGTCTCGAGCAGAGTATGCGGAACGACAATCAACGGGTGCCGGTGGTCGATTCCGTCCCTTTCAACGTGACTCCGGTATCCGCTTACCGGGAGATCGACAATCAGTGATCCGCCCAGATACACATTCATGATCTGCATTCCACGGCAGATCCCGAGGATGGGGATCTCGGCTTCCAGGGCCCGCTCGATCACTCCAAACTCGAAAGAATCTCTCATTTCGTTGACTTCTTCGACCTGATCGACGGCGTCCTCTCGTCCGTACAATGCCGGGTGAACGTCTCCACCTCCGCTGAGGATCAGGCCGTCCATCTCCTTAACCGCTTCCGCATTCTTGCGCAGATGGGAAAGTTTGACCATCTCCACATCGCGGTCGACCCGGTGAATCCACTTGCCATAGTTCTCGAAAACAGGTTTTGGACGAAGGTTGTCGGTAATTCCCAGGCGCATGTTGTGCTTCCCGATGTGCTACTCCCAAAAGAGCGGTTCGCGGCGTTTGAATTCCTGAACGATGGACTCGGTGACGGCCAAAAAGGTCCCTTCTTTGTCGTACACTCTCTGCTGCCTCTCGTACCCAAGACCATAATGGAGCATTCGGCTTATATCACTCAGTTCCTCCGGACAGCCGAGAGATTCGGAAATCGGCTCCAGCTTCTGAATCAAAGTCTCCAATTCATTCCGAAGGAGATTTGTTTTTCCCGTCGAATCGAGAATAATTTCAGCTTCAACACCGTAGCGCGAAGCTTTCCACTTGTTCTCCCGAAGAATCCAGTAGGAGGGCGGCGAGAATCGTTCTCCTTCCCGAAACCTCCGGTCGAACCAGGAATAGAGGCATTGCACAAGCGCCACAAGGGCGACGGTCTCACGGAGCGTGGCCAATCCGTCGCATACGCGAATCTCGACGGTTCCCAGGTCGGGATGCGGACGGATGTCCCACCAGATATCTTTGATCGAAGTGATCGACTTCGACGCGATCATGGAGTCGTAGAACGTTTCAAATTCATTCCATGTCTGGAAGGTGCACGGATGGCCGCCGGTCGGAAGGGCCTCGAAAATCGTGACGCGGCTCGAGGCGAGGCCCGTTTCTTTCCCCTGCCAGTAGGGGGAGCTCGCCGACAGCGCGAGCAAATGAGGGAGATACGGCATCATTGCATTATTCATGGCCATCGCGTGATGCGCATCCGGCATTCCCACATGGACATGGACACCAAAGATCATAAGCCTTCGTGCCATCCACTTGTTACGGTCAATGAGGTATGTGTAACGTTCGGCGGGATACGGAATTCGGTCCGAATAGCGGGCGAACGGGTGCGAACCGGCCGATGCAAACTCAAATCCGAGATCCTTGCCTATCTCCTCGATCGTACCGATCTGCTTTTCCATATCACGACGAACTTCCTTTTCAAAAATCTTCGGCGATCCCGGAGCGAGGTCTTTCGTCTTGGAGTCGATAATCTGCAGTTCGAGCTCCACGCCGAGAGTCATTGCTTCGGATCCATGAAACAGTAACGGCATTCAGGTATTTCCTTCTTTTTCCATTGTTGACCGGAGCGCCCGGTGGAGGAGCTCCTTTCCGACTGTCACGCTTGCGCCCACTTCGACCACGGCGCAGGAAGTCCGGCGCGCGAATTCATCGAATCCTTCCACCCCGCGCATCCGTGCTTCATCCTTTTCCGTAGTCACCAGCAGCTCCGCTCCTGAACCGCGGAAACCTTCCGACAATCGCTTCAGATCCTCGCTTGAGTACCAGTAATGATCCGGAAAAACACGGTGCGCGACAACGGTGCAGTGCAAATCACTCAGTGTCTTCTCAAACGAATCCGGATTTGCGATCCCGGAAACCGCGAGGACGGCCTTCCGTTCAAGATTCTTCGGAGAACCTAACTCTGCCGATCCGGCCGGACGGACACCGAGAACGTCGTTTCGTACACCAATCATTGGTTTGGAAACTTGTCGTTTCAATTTCTGTGCGGCCTGTTCATAGTACTCAACCGAATCCCATTTCGTAACGGCGATGAGATCGGCCCGACCAAGCGACGACCAGGGCTCTCTTCGGTTCCCGGCAGGGAGAATGCGTGAACCGCGCAACACCTCCCCCGCCGTCACCAGAACAATGTCAAGGTCCCGCGCAAGTGAGCGATGCTGAAATCCATCGTCGAGAAGAATCACATCGGGCTGAAAATCCCGGATCGTGGATTTCGCACCCCCGACGCGATCCTCGTTGACCACCACAATCACGCCGCCGAGTTTTTCCGCCATTTGCGCCGGTTCATCACCGGCAGTCCAGGCTTCGGCGCATCGCTGTCGACCGTTGCTCACCACCTGATACCCCCTCGACTTTCTTCCGTAGCCCCTGCTGAGGATGGCAGGACGAAGCCCCCAACTCTGCAGCGTTCTCGCAAGAAGCTCGACAAACGGTGTTTTTCCCGATCCGCCGGAAGTTAGGTTTCCTACCGAGATAACGGGAATCCCGACCGAGCTGACGGCGAACAGTTTTTTTTCGAAGAACCAGTTTCTCGCCGCCATTCCTGCCTGATACACCCATGAGAGCGGCATGAGGATCGGTGTCGGTCGAACGGTCACGCCAGTTCGACAATCCGCTTGGCCACGCGTTTCGACGCGCCCGAAGGCCCGAGCTTTTTTTTCAACTCGCCCAGCTCCGCGCGCATGGTCCTGTTTTCATCGGTAACAATCCGGCGGATCTCTCTTGCCAGAGACCCCGCCGTCAGTCGACGCTGAATCAGCTCGGGGACGATCTGTTTTTCCGCAACGATGTTAACCAGGCCGATGTTGTGCACCCGAACAAGAAGCCTGCCGATGAGGTACGTCAGCCAGGACGTTCGATACACGACAATCATCGGAGTGCCAAAACAGGCAGTCTCCAGGGTCGCCGTCCCCGACGTCACCACGGCGCAGGACGAGAATTTCATCACGTCGTATGTCGCGCCTTTGACGAGATGGACACCGTTCAGATTATACATCGACCGGAAGTATTGTTCCTCCAGGGTTGGGGCCACCGCAACCGCGATTTCCATTTCTTCTTCCTCCGCCACGCTCCGTGCCGCCCGCAGCATTGCAGGAAAAATATGTTCGATTTCCTGTCTGCGACTTCCGGGAATCAGACCCAGCAGCTTTTTCTTCGGATCGAAGCCGTACCGCTTGCGGAAGTTCTTTTCGTCGAAGTGCGTTTCAATCACCTCGAGCAGCGGATGCCCTACAAACTCGACGGGAATGTTTTCCTTTTCGTAGAAATCCGCCTCGAAGGGAAATACCACCAGCATCTTATCGACCAGATCTCTCATTTTTCTCACTCTCGACCTGTGCCACGCCCACACCTGCGGACTGATGTAATAAACGATCTTCATCCCGTAATGCCGGACTTTGCGCGCGAACCGAAGGTTGAAACCCGGGTAGTCAATAAGAACCAGAACCTCCGGTTTCTTAAACTTGACGATTTGTTCCAGCGTATGTTCCATAACCTTGATGAACGGGAGATGCTTGATCACCTCAAGAAAGCCCATGAACCCGAGCTCGTTGACGTGGTAGACGACGTTCATTCCCTCCCGTTTCATTTTCTCTCCGCCCACTCCGAAGACATCGATGGACGGGTTCAGTTTTTTCAGCTCTCTCACGACGCCCGCCCCGTGCAGATCCCCTGAGGCCTCTCCCGCAATGATCATGACGCTCCGGACCATCGTCAACCAACCGCCCATCGGGTGACGATCAGCAGGGTCACAAGGCCAAGGGCCTGCAGTGTTCGCTTCTCTGATCGAACCGCATCCCTCCAGGCCGGATGCTGGTTCGCGGCCGACGCGGACCGAAAGGGAGAAAGACGAAAGATGAACCTGGGCACGGCCGCGCGGTACGCCCCGTACTCCTCTCCAAATTCCTTTTGAAGGAATTCCTCCTCCAGCGAAACAATCAAGGAGTATTGAATCACGAAATAGAAGCCCGCCCCGATGACCAGCCACGGCACAAGCGCATTGGCCATGATTCCGACGCCGACATAGATGGTGATGTTACCGACGTACAGGGGATTCCGCATATACGAAAAAGGACCGGCGGCAACCAGAGACGGCGCCCCAACGTTTCCCGTCACACGCGTAAGTGCACCCGCATAGGCAACGCCCCAGAAGCGCAGCCATTCCCCAACCACCATGATGACCAAACCCGCGAAGAACGCCGCGGGCTGCGGCTCTGCAAAGACGATCATCACGATCAAAAAAGGGATCGGGGTATAGCCTCGATAGCGAAAGAGCTTCTGACGAAAATCGCGCACGGCGACTACTCCGCAATAAACAGATCACGACGGGCCATCACCGCTTCGCGCCGCGCCTTGATGTGTTTCTTTCCAAAGATCTGCCCCATCCTCCTTTGCACATCTCCGAAGTCACCAAACTCATAATAAGAGATGTTCTGTTCCTGGCAGTAGCCGATCAGCGAGCCTTTTGCAAAAACCAGATCGGCGTACCGGACCGGACAGCGATCAGAGATCCCGTCTCCGATATAGACGGCACGGTCGTTATCCTCCGACATTGTCGCGATATGGTTTCGCTTACAGTTCCCGCACTGATCGCAGTGTTCGTCGCGAAAGGGGAACGAAGGGACCAACCTCGTGCCTCGTTCATGCGCAACAAACTCCGCATGATTGGCAAAGAACGGTACCTGTGAAAGGCCGTGCTTTTTCAGAATTCTCTCGACGTAGAAATCGAGCCCGTCGCTCAAGATCGTCACCGGAATTTCCCGCGACCTGCAGAACCCGAGAAACTCCTTGAAGTGAGGATCGGGATTGAACTGATCGACGAACGCAAGGAGGGCGTCCTGGTTGACATCCCCGAGCGCTTCGCACTCCCGCGTAAGGCACTCGCGGGCATTGATCTCGCCCGCCAGATACCGGTCAACGATCCGTCCCGCCGTCGGTCCCGCATAGGCCGAAAACAGCGCGTTGCCGACGTCGTCAGCCGAGACAGTTCCATCGAAATCACAGAAGACACGAATCATGAGAGGCTATAATCCTTTGGATCAGGGTTCACAGAAAAAACATGAGGGCGTGAACTGCGGTTAGAGACTGCCGCGATCACCCGGGCACGGGCAGATCGAAGCGAACCGAGACAAGCTTCGAAACCCCCTCCTCTTCCATGGTCACACCATACAGGGCATTGGCGGACTCCATTGTCCGCTTGTTGTGCGTCACCACAATGAACTGTGTGTTATCCGAAAACCTTTGCAGGATTCTCGTAAAGCGGTCGATGTTGCTGTCGTCCAGAGGCGCATCGACTTCATCAAGGATGCAGAAGGGGCTGGGTTTGACAAGATAGATCGCGAACAGCAGTGCGATAGCTGTCAGAGTTTTCTCTCCGCCCGAAAGAAGATCGATGGAGGTCGGCCGCTTTCCTCTCGGTTTCGCGGTGATTTCAATCCGGGCCTCCAGGGGATCCACCCCTTCTTCAAGATTCAGATCGCATTCATCACCCTCGTCAAACAGCCCCTTGAACGTCGAAATAAAGTTTTCGCGAATCAGCCCAAACGTCTCCAGGAATTTATTCTGAGCCGTCGTGTTGATTTCCTCGATTGTTGCCAGCAGGGTCTTTTCCGATTCTTCCAGATCCGATTTCTGGGCATTCACAAAGTCCAGACGCTCCTTTTCGCTCTTGTACTCGTCGAAAGCCGCGAAGTTGACCGCTCCCAGAGAGCGGAGCCTTTCCTTTACCGTTCGCACTTCTTCCCGGGCCGCCGTAAAATCAAACGCTTCGTTGTCGTCAAAAGTCTCCAGTTGAAGCTCGAGTTCGAATTCGTCTTTCGCCCGCGACTTCAGCGTATCGGCTTTCATCGTAAGCTCCTGAATCTTGAATTCGAGGTCGTGAGCCACTTTCAGCGAGCCTTCATGCTTCAGGCGCTCATTTTTCAACCGGAGGACTGCCTGTTTCTGTTCCTTCAATCGGTGGGTCTGTCCCCGGGCTTCACGAAGGACCGATTCCGTTTTCTCCCCTTGCTCCGCCAGCAACTCGAGCTCCTCTTTTGCGGCCTCGATGTCGGAAATCCGCTGCTGAAAAGAGGTCGTCAGGCTGTGAATGGTCGAGTGCGCATGTTGAATCTCCTGTTCGACGCTCCGGTGCTCACCCTTGGCCGACAGTGCGGCAACGTGCGCGTCGCCGGCCGACCGGGAGTATTCGTTCAACAGAGCTTCCATCGTTTCCAGTTCGTTCGTGGCAACTCCCAAGCTGCGTTCGGCTTCCGTTTTCGAACGTTCGAGATCTGCCAGAGCAGGAACGATGGAATCGAGTTCCCGCTTTAGGGACTCGATCTCGTGGACCAGCTTTTCCGTTTCCGTACGTCCCCTCTCAACGGCTTCCGCTGCTCGTTTCTTTTCAAATTCCAGCTGCGCGATTCGCACTTCAACGGTCGTGGTTTGCTGCTCGATTTCCCTCGCCTGTTCGACCAGGCTCTTCACATCCGCCGAATTCAGTACCTCGGCAGCGCGCTGCACTTCGACCTGCAGTCTTTCCCTCTGTTGCGTGAGGTCTTCCACCTCCTTGAACAATTCTCCAATCTGCGCCCGTCTTCCAATATTTCCCCCCTCATCCTGACGAACACTCCCTCCCCGGACCACTCCCCGTCCGGTTACGATCTCGCCATCCAGAGTGACACAACGAACTTCCGGGCTGCGTTTCACCACCTCCCGCGCTGCATCAACATCACGCACGACCAAGGTACCTTCGAGCAGGAATCGGAACAACGGCTGATAACGGGTGTCCGCCTTGACGAAATCCGACGCCCATCCGGTTATTCCTTCCACGGAGACAGGCGGGCGGTGATTTGGTGAGACCGGGATGCGATCCAGACAAACAAACGTTGCTTTTCCTTTCCGGCTTTTCTTCAGATGCTCGATCGCATCATAGGCGATCCGATCCGTTTCTACGATGACGTAGCCGGACGAATCCCCCAGGGCCGTCTCAAGCGCCACCCGGTACCGGGGATCGACGCTAAGCGCTTCTCCTACTGTCGTTTCAACGCTCGATTTCCATTCCTCGCTCCCGAGCAGGTAGCGCGCCCCCTCGGAGACGCCGTCAAAACTCTCCACCAGGCCCTTCAGGAAGTCAAGCTTGGCTTGTTTCCGTTCCATGGCGCTTCGGATTTCGAAATCCTTCTCGCGCAACCGCTCGATCTCGCTCCGGCGCGCCTGTCGTGCATCTTCGATTTCATGCACCCGGACTTCCGCCTCGGCGAATTTCCTTCGAAGTTCGCGGTCCTCGGCCGTCAGCGTAACCACCAGATCGCTGTTGTCCCGGATTTCTTCCTGTAACGACTTACCTTCTTCGGAAATAAAATCGGCCCGCCCCCGGAGGTTCTCGATCCGCGCTTTGGCCTGGTTTTCGCGCTGACGAAGGTCCCCGACCTCATGCAGAAGGCTGATGACGCGATCCTGGAACCCCTTCACTTCCGTTTTCTTTTCGTTGACCTGATGATCAAACGCATCCAGGTCCTTTTTCTTTGCAGCGTAGGCTTCCTCGGCGCTCCGGACCTTCAACGTCAGCATCTCGAGAGAAGCTTGAAGTCCCGCGAGTCGCTCTTCCAGGCGCTGCCGTTGTCCCATCAGCTCCACTTTTTCCCGTTCGTAGCGTTCGATATTTCCTTTGAGGGATTTCCGGCGCTCTCTGGCCATGGCGAGGGCCTGTTCATGCTGATGCACGATTTCCTGCTGGCGCGTCAGGACCGCCACAGATTCGGCTATGCGGTCTTCCAGCTCTTCCATTTCGGTTCGCAAAACGTCAAGAAGAGTCTCCTCCTGCCTCAAACCGACGTCGATCTTGTTCTTTTCATCGACGGTCATGGCCAGCTGCTCTTGAAGAGGAGCAACCTTGGTCACCACGCTTGCATATTCGCGCGTCAGGAGACCGGTTTCGAGCTCGATGAGTTGTTTGGCCAGGGAGTTGTACCGTTCCGCTTTTTGAGCCTGCCGTTCGAGAGAGTTCACCGCTTTCTGAACCTCCCGGACAATATCGCCGACGCGGGTCAAATCGGATTGCACACTCTCCAGGCGGCGGTAAGCTTCCTTCCTTCGATGTTTGTACTTCGTCACGCCAGCGGCCTCTTCGAACAGCCGGCGGCGTTCATCGGCCCTGTCGCTCAGGATTGTCTCAACCATTTTCAGCTCAATCACGGAATACGCATCCGCTCCCATTCCTGTATCCATGAACAAGTCGCGGATGTCCTTCAGCCGGCAGAGATTCTTGTTGAGATAGTACTCGCCTTCGCCGGATCGGTACACACGCCGGGTGATCGTCACTTCCGAGTATTCCGTCGGGAGGATTCCCTTCGTATTTTCGATCGTCAGCGACACTTCCGCCATACTCAGAGGTTTTCGCGACTTCGTGCCGTTGAAGATCACGTCCTCCATCTTATCGCTTCGCAGGGTCGTCGGCCGTTGTTCTCCAAGCGCCCACCGGATCGCGTCCACCACATTGGTCTTGCCGCACCCGTTCGGTCCGACGATGGACGTTATGCCGGCATCGAATTTCAGATCGATCTTCTGGGCGAACGACTTGAAGCCGAGTATTTCGATTTTTGAGAGATACATCAGCTCAGAGAGCGGGTCATGTGGTACAGAAATTCGAGATAGGCGATCAGAGAGAACTGTGAATCGTAGTAGAAGACCACGAGGGCAATCAGCCCTCCGGCCGCCAGACTTCCGCCGATGTACGTTTTCACGGGGCTGAGATCGAACACGACCGAAATTCCTTTCAGCATCCTCAGCACGACCCACAGCAGGAAGACGGCGAGAATGAGGAGAGAAGGAAGAACGTAAAACGGTGTTTGAAGAATCTTGAAGAGACTCATGCCGAGCGGACTCAAAAACACCAGGGGAACCGACGCCCAGACCGTCAGGCTAAACGCATGCGTCCAATGGATCTTCGAACGAATGAACAAAGAGCTCACGCGGACGAGGAACGAAACAAGGAAGATCAGGACCAGGAACACACCGGTGAACCCGAGGATCCCTTCCAACGGATTCCAGGTCGCGTGGATCACAAATTCTTTGGCAAGATCCCACACAAGAAGTTGTGAAAGCAGATAGTCTGCCATGACATCGGTCTTAAAATGATAGAGCAGGCTTGACATCACAACGGCGAGGGTCAGTGCGATCATCGCCATCAGCAACAGCGTGTGAAAGACCGACACCGTACGGACATCGCGGAGATCCGCAAAGAAGTTATAGGACCGGAGAATCGAGCGCTTGAACGACTCGTTGAAGCGCCGGTTATAGTGATACTGATATGCCACGAGGAAGATCACCAAAAAACCGCTCACCACATGAACTGCCGGAAAAGAAGTCCGGTGTTTCCCGATCGGGAGCGCCGCCACCTTTTGACCTGCGTAAAGTGTTTTGACGACCTCAAAAGCAAGTCGCTTTTCCCGATCGTGGGTCAGCAGGCCGATCGGATGCAAATACGGGTCTTTTTGATCCACGGTGAGAATAGGGCGATCACCCCGCCAATCGGCAAACGATCCGATGAAACTTCCTGCGATCGAGGCCTCGCGGATCGCGGTGAAGTGCTGAAGAAAAAACCTTGCCTGGGCTTCTTCCGACATCGGGTCGCTGTATCCGTTCCGGTTTCCCGATTCGACGGTTTTTCCGTATCGCAGTACGACAACGGGCCGATCTGGATGGCTTTGTTTGACGGACGCAAGGGAGGTCTTGAATTCCTGGAGCGGCATCTCACCGATATTGATCCCGACGAAATCCACGAGATCGGCGCCGTGATCCTTGCCGATCATCCGCGACCCATAGAACACCGGCCTTTCATCCAACGCTTTCATCACCGCAACCGTTCGCTCAACGAATCTGTGTGCGCGCGGATCCGAGGAATCGAAATCATCGCCCAATCCCCATGCGATCACAGACGGATTGTTCCGATCCCGCCGGATTGTTTCCCGCGCCGAAGCTTCGGCGAGAGACTGAAACATCTCGTCTCCCAGAATTTCACCGGGCACATTCCAGACGGGGATTTCGATCAATGCAAACAGTCCGTACCGGTTGCAGAGATTAACGACATACGGATGAGGCGGATGGAAAGCAAATCGAACCGCGTTTGCACCGAGCGTTCGGATCAGAGCAAAATCTTTTTCCATCCGGTCGTACGGAAGCGAAACGCCGTAACGAGGGTCGTCTTCGTTCCATGTGATTCCCTTCAAGTGAACGCGCCTCCCGTTGACGTGGAATCCGCCCTTCCCGATCGTGACTTTGACAAAACCGAAATCGATTCGCGCCTCATCCACCGTGGCTTGCTTTCTCCCTTCCACGGAAACGATCGTCGCCCTGATGTTATACAGATTCGGATTTTCAGGACTCCAGAGTCGCGGGCTATAGACGGGGAACACGACATCGACGTCAGCGTCTTTGCCGTTTTCGATATTCATGCCGTACGGAGCCGCCTGGGTAATGAGACCGCCCGAGAACGCATCCAGCACCTCGAAAATCATCTGATAGATCGGCGGCTTCGTTTTCAGAGTATCCGAACCGATCAATGGGGTAAAACCCCGGTTCGAGACGACCGCCTTTGCGTGGACCGTTGCGCTGCGTCCGTCTTCGCTCAGGATCGATCGCGCCTGAAGGCTCTCCACCCAGAGCCGCGGCGTAACGAGAAGAAAAATGTCCCGATGAATTCCGCCGTAGTTTTTCCACCCCCAAATTTGTTTCCGAAGGGGGAGTGTCGTGCGTGCCGAGAGCTGGTTGGACACGACGATCCTGACAACATTTTCCTCTCCCGATTGAATAACGTTTTCGGGAATGTCGAACTGAAACGAGGTATACCCGCCGGTATGTTTGCCGACAAAAATATCGTTCACAAACGCTTCAGCCTCGTAATTGACGCCCAGGGCGACCAATTGAAAGGCGGAGGCGGCGAGCATCGGCTCGCTGACCTCGAACGTTCGCTGAAAGATCACCCTCCCCTCGTAGTCAAACGAACCGGGGACCTTTGCGTCTCTCCACGTCTCTTCGTCAATTGTGTAGGACCAGACTCCGGCAAGATCGATTTTCGTGCGGGAAGGTGTATCAAGATAGGCCCCGATGTCGGTACCCACTGGGGTTGGTTGACCGTTTTCAAGAATTCTGATTTCCTGACCGAGACTGGGAATAACGGTGAGTGCTGCAAGGAAGAGTGGGGCGACAAGCCGTATGGCTGCGAGAGGTAATCTACGGATACGCAAGTCTCTGGACAGTCTGTAAACAATTAAGCCCCAACACACTGAGGCCAGGGCTTTATGGGGATTTTACAAATATAATAAGAAACGGGGCGGAAAGCAACCAGATTCTTGGCGAATGAATCTGGCCAACTTATTCATAAATAACAGGTTTACGGATTTGGTTAAAGTAATTGGCCGAAGATCGGGCAGATCCCTCTCAAGCCGGATTAGCTGCCTGAATGATCTGATTGAACGCCTCCGATTTGAGGCATGCTCCGCCGACAAGAGCTCCGTCGATGTCTGGCTGCCGGAGCAATGCTGCCGCGTTTTCCGGCTTTACGGATCCCCCGTACTGGATCACGACTTTTTCGGCAACGGGCCATGAGTACATTTGACCGATGAGCTTGCGGATGAATCGGTGGACATCCTCCGCCTGTTGGGGGGTTGCGTTCTTTCCGGTGCCAATGGCCCAAACAGGCTCATAGGCAACGATGGATTTTTCAACCTCGGCCGCGGCAAGACCGTTCAGGACGCCCTTGACCTGCGCGGAGATCACCTGCTCAGTGATCCCTTTCTCCCTCTCTTCCAACGTCTCTCCCACGCAGATAATCGGGATCAGCCCTGACTGAAGGGCTTTTTTTGCTTTGCGATTGACAGACTCATTCGTCTCGCCAAAGAACTGGCGGCGCTCGGAATGGCCGAGGATAACATACCGGCACCCGACCGAGGTGAGCATTTTCGCGGAGATTTCCCCCGTAAACGCCCCTTCGTCCTCGTGATGCATGTTCTGAGCGCCGACGGCAACATCCGTACCCTCGAAGAGCTGTTTTGCCAGGGCCAAAGAGGTAAATGGCGGACAGACAATCACCCGCACATCTTTGGAGAATCCCGGGCTTTTTGCTTTCAGGGCTATGATGAGCTGAACGGACTCATCCGAGTCTTTGTTCATTTTCCAGTTACCGGCAATGGTTTTTGTGCGCATGGGAATCAAGAGGAAGTTGTTAGTCGTCAGTTATCAGATTTCAGTTATCGAAAGCATTGAACCGATGCCTACACATCACACGACGAATCAATCTGCGATCAATCCCTCTCTTTCTTCCCCTCCAATTTCTTTTTCAAGATCTCATTCACGATTGACGGATTGGCTCTTCCCTTCATGACCTTCATGGTCTCCCCGACAAGGAATCCAAACACCTTTTGTTTTCCTCCCAGAAATTCCCGAACCTGTCCCTCGTACTTCGTAAGAATGTTGTCGATAGCGTTTTCGATCGTGGAGGCATCGTTCACCTGCACGAGGCCTTTCTTTTCTACAATGGCTTTCGGCCCCTCCTGTGATGTCAGCATTTCTTCAAACACATCTTTTGCGATTTTTCCGCTGATTGTTCCGTCGACGATGAGATTAATCATCTCTGCGAATCGTTCGGGGCCGACCGGAAATCCCGTAACGGTGATGTGTCGTTCGTTGACAACGCGCAGCACTTCGGTCATCGTCCAGTTGCTGGCAATTTTCCATGTCTCGGCATTTTTGACTTTGAGATGGCGGATCACTGCCTCAAAATAATCTGCCAGGGGTTTTTCTGCAGTGAGAATCTCCGCATCGTACTTCGGCAAACCGAGCTTTGCGATGTACCGGTCGTGACGCTCCGAAGGAAACTCCGGCAACGAGGTCCGGATCTTGTCAATCCAATCCTTTCCGACCATCACGGGGACGAGATCGGGTTCGGGAAAGTACCGGTAATCATGCGCCTCTTCCTTTGATCGCATGGGGACCGCAACACCCTGCGCCGCGTCCCACAACAGGGTCTCTTGCACAATCTTCTGTCCCTCCTCCAGCAACGCGATCTGCCGGCCGATTTCATACTCGAGGGCTTTTTCGACGAATCGAAAGGAATTCAGGTTCTTGACTTCGGTCTTCGTTCCGAACCTCGTCTCCATCTTTCGTCGCACGGAAACATTCGCGTCACACCGGAGACTTCCCTCCTCCATATTGCCGTCGCAGATATCCAGATAGGTTACGATCTGTCTGATCTTGTGCAGGAACAGATACGCCTCACGCGGCGACCGGAGATCAGGTTCGCTGACGATCTCGATAAGGGGAACGCCGCAGCGGTTCACATCCACGAGCGTATCAACGTCCAGATCGTGGATCGATTTTCCCGCATCTTCCTCCATATGAATCCGGGTGATGCCGATTTTTTTCTTTTTCCCACTCTCGGTTTCAATCTCGACAAACCCACCGGTGCAGATTGGTTCTTCGTACTGAGAGATCTGGTATCCTTTCGGCAAATCGGGATAAAAGTAATTCTTGCGCGCAAAGATGGAGCGCTCCGCGATGGTGCAGTGTGTGGCAAGTCCCATCCGCAGAACGAACTCCACGACGTTCATGTTCAGAACGGGAAGAACGCCGGGCAGGCCGAGGCAGACCGGACAAACATTGGAATTCGGTTCGTCGCCGAAGGAGGTGGAGCACCGGCAGAATGCCTTGGATTCAGTCAGGAGCTGGGCATGCACCTCGAGTCCGATAACGGGTTCGTATTGGGGATTGGACGACATGAGAATGTCAGAATGAGGAATGCGAGGTTGCTTTTTCCTGAAGACGCCCGGAATCTCTCAAGTTGGTCAAAAGGAGATTCCGGGCGTCTGCCAGCAAGAGCATCCTCTCATGCCGCAATGGCTTGTGTGACTTTTTCTGCCGCGTCTTTGAGATCCTCGGCCACCAGGAAGCTGAGGCCGGAGTTTTTCAGAATATCGGCGGCAAGGTCTGCGTTTGTTCCCGCAAGTCTCACCACGATCGGAATATGCACATCCACATTCTTGGCTGCCTGTACGACACCTGTGGCAACACGATCACATCGGACGATACCGCCAAAAATGTTAATCAGCACCGCCTTCACGTGCGGATCCTTCAGGATAATTCTGAAACCGGCCTCGACGGTCTCGGCGCTCGCCCCGCCGCCGACATCCAGGAAATTCGCCGGCATGCCCCCCGCGAGCTTGATGATGTCCATGGTCGCCATTGCCAACCCGGCTCCGTTGACCATACAGCCGACATTGCCATCCAGCTTGATGTAATTCAAATTCGATTTTGAAGCCTCGACCTCCAACGGATCTTCTTCATCCAGATCCCGCATTTGCGCGATGTCGGGATGACGCGGGAGCGCATTGTCATCAAAGTTCATCTTCGCGTCAAGCGCCAGCACGCTTCCTTCCTGTGTGATCACAAGAGGGTTGATTTCAGCCAACGAAGCATCGGTGGCCTCGTAGGCACGATAGAGGGCGGAAAGAAACTTCACAGCGTTCTTGAACGCTTCTGCGGTCAGTCCCAAACCAAAGCACAATTTGCGGGCCTGATACTGCTGCAGGCCAACGCCGGGATCAACATATTCCTTGAGGATCTTCTCGGGTGTTTCAGCCGCGACTTTTTCGATCTCAACCCCGCCTTCCGTTGACACCATGACCGCGTTCTGCGATCGCGCGCGATCGAGGGTAATACCCGCGTACATTTCTTTCGCAATGTTCATTCCCTCTTCAATCAACAGCCGTTTCACGATCCTTCCTTCGGGACCTGTTTGATGCGTGACCAGATTCATCCCCAGGATTTGTGCCGCGTGCTGACGCACCTCGTCCAGGCTGCGCGCGAGTTTCACTCCGCCCCCCTTGCCGCGGCCTCCGGCATGGATCTGTGCCTTGACCACCCAGACGCTCCCTCCGATTTCCCCGGCTGCCTCGACCGCTTCATCGACGGAAAACGCCACCTTCCCTTTTGGGACGGCCACGTTGAATTTTTTCAGAATCTCTTTTCCTTGATACTCGTGGATTTTCATGGTGTTCAATGTGCAATGTGCAATGGGTAATGATCAATGGTTGGTGGCAGAGGACGCGGTCCATTCGTCCAAAGCGAGTTTTGCCTTCTCGTACTCGGGAATCGGGACGAAGACTTTTGCCGGGCGATTCAGCGCTTGACGGGAGAAGAGACTGTCTCCGCCCCCCTCCCACACGACGTTATTGGGCCCGAAATTCCGAACCACAACACGCTGTCCGACTGATTCCAGTACCGATTTGATCAATTCGGCCTCATTAATATCGGGGGATTCAAAAATCAGTGCCCAGTCCTGCTCCATCTTCACATTTTCATGATCCAGGCACAGCCATCTCCCTGATTTTTTCTTCCCGCACTCCCGACAGACCACTCTCCGGCAAATAACGCATACGGCAATACCGGGAACATGTGGATGCATTGAACAGAACACGTTCCCCTCGTCTTCAAGCAAGTTGCCGCAATGCGGACAAAAATCGCTCTCCGGAGTGAGCTCACCGCTGCAATGCGGACACTTCATATAGTGCACGGTTCGCTTCTCCCATCTCCTCTCATTTCACTTTTTCCGCAATCGATTTCGCCTGGAGGAAGAGCAGCAAATAATCGCGTCCGCCCGCTTTCGAGTCGGTCCCTGACATGTTGAATCCCCCGAAGGGATGGACACCGACCAGGGCTCCGGTGATTTTCCGGTTCACGTAGAAGTTGCCGACGTGAAAAACTCTTTTGGCTTTTTCAATTTTCTTCCGGTTTTTCGTCCAGACTCCGCCGGTCAGGCCGAATTCCGTGTTGTTCGCGATCTCGAGTGCGTGGTCAAAATCACGGGCTTTAATGACGGCCAGCACCGGTCCGAAGATTTCCTCCTGGGCAACGGTTGCCTTCGGATCGACGTCGGCAATAACGGTCGGTTCGACAAAGGAGCCGCCTTCGCTTCCCTTCTTGCCGCCAACAAGCAATCTCCCACCCTCCTGAACTCCCTTCTGAATGTATCCTATGATTTTCTCCTGGGCACCCCTGTTCACCACGGGCCCCATGACATTTCCCGGATCGTCCGCGGCACCGACCGTGATCGCCTTCGTTTTCTCTCTGACGAGTTCAAGGAACCGGTCGTAGACTTTTTCCACGACGATGGCGCGTGAAGCTGCGGAGCATTTCTGACCTTGAAAGCCGAAGGCGGAAGTAACCGTGGCCTGCACCGCCGCAGGAAGATCGGTTTGCTCGTCGATGATGATGGAATCCTTTCCGCCCATCTCTGCGACGACACGCTTGAGCCAGATCTGACCCGGCTGAACTTTTGCCGCAAGCTCGTTGATGTGAACGCCCACTTCCTTCGATCCGGTAAACGAGACGAAGCGGGTCTTTGGATGGGCGACCATGGTGTC
>JACPLA010000073.1 GCA_016186715.1 Ignavibacteriales bacterium
AAGCCTCCGTCAAAATCCCCCTTCTCATACCTGATGGAGATCCCGCTGTGCGAAGCCAGCGCCTCAAGTTCCTTGACCATTTGCTCATGTGTCATACTTTATTGCTCAACTCTTCTAAACTTATCCCATTTCTTCAAGATTATCAAGAGGAGTGATACTCTGTCAAAGAAGTTTCGCAGAGTGCTACAGAGAATTGAAAGAGAGTTCCACAGAGGGATTTCCTCTGTGTACCTCTGTGTCTTCTCTGTGGCTCTCTGTGTAACGCTTTTATAGAAGAAGATTTCACGGAGTGACACAGAGATTCAAAAAAGAGTTCCACAGAGGGATTTTCTCTGTCCCACTGTGTTATGATTTTCCAACCGACCCCTATCCATTCTCCCACCCATACCTCTTCTCAATCCACCATTTCTCGATGTGGCGGCCGCTCCAGATCGTAAACCAGAACATACCAACTCCCGCGATGATGTCGATAGCGTAGTGGTAGCGGAGATAGACCGTTCCGATGATCAGCAGAGCCGCAAGCACGGTGATCAACCACCTCGAAGAAAGCCTGAAGTAAAAAGCAAGATAGACGACGATAAGAGAAAGCTGTGTATGGCCGCTGGGAAATACGTCGCGCTGAGCAAAATCGGCCGGGTTGGGAACGTCAGTCGGGATCGATTCGGCAAAATTCACAAAGTCACGGAGAGGAACGGCGAGGAGGAGACCCGGCAGTTCGAGATCGATGGCATGAAAATCGTGAACCGTGAACCGGGGTCCGACCGCCGGAAGCAAGAAATAACCGAGATAGGAAAGATAGAATCCGTACACAATTAAAAAGCCGGCCTTGTCGAAAGACTTCAGCGTGTGACGGCGGTACGCCTCAACGCCGAGAATAATAAAGAGGAGATAGTAGGACCAGTAGGCAATTTGGAGGACTTCGGTCAGGAGGGGATGGGAAAAACGGGCAATCCAGACCGTCGGGTCGGTGCCAAAAATCCATCGGTCAATTTCAATGAAAACCCAATCATAATCCACCGGGTGAATGGGGCGAACCATGAAATACAGCTCCTTGAAGATCAGAAGGACGACCGGATACAGATACCAACGGTGGATTCCAATGAGAAGGCGCGTTTGCTTCCTTTCAGCGGTATTGGCCAGGATGACAATGGCCACGGCAACCCCCGTATTGATCAGAACAAGTTCCATCCACACGTTTACCCGGGCGTGGAAGACAAGGTTAAGGATCGAGAGGAAGAGCAGGAACGACGTGGTCACGAGATCGGCCGGTGACAGCGCCGCAAGAAATTTCCTGGTCGAAATCAGAGCCATTGAATGAGCAGGGTTGCGATGGAGAGAAAGATCGAGATGCCGACGACATCCTGAAATGCCGTTTCGAAGGGTCCGGCGGTGATGGCCGGGTCAAACCCCAGACTTTTTGAGACCATCGGGGTCGCAGTGCCGACAAAGCCTGAAATATTGATCGCAATGAACATCGAAATTCCCACGACCAAACCGAAGACGGTCGTCCCGTGCCAGTATCCCGCGACGGCGGCGAGAACGATCCCGCACACCCCGCCGATGATAAGGGTTGTTTGCAGCTGTCGGCTGACAGGATGCCACCAGCGCCGTGGATCGACGTGCCCCGTTGCGAGGCCCCGCACCACCATTGCGGCGGACTGCAGACCCGTGTTTCCCGAGATAGCCGAGATTATCGGCATGAAGGAGGCAAGGAGAATAACCCGCGAGAGTGTTTCGTCGAAACGATGGACGACAAATGCCGCGACCATTTCGAGCCCCAGCGTGAGCATCACCCATGGCAGGCGCAGCCAGGCGATCTGTGCGGGCGATCGCCGTGCGAGCTCGTCGGCGTCCGATCCCACCATCCTTGCCACATCCTCCACGTGCTCTTCCTCCAGAACATCGACAATGTCGTCGACCGTGATCCGTCCCAACAATTTGCCGGCCTTGTCGGTCACGGGAAGTGAGACCACATCGTATTTCTTGAAAACCTGCGCAACCTCCTCCTGGTCCACGTCTGTGGTAACACTCGGGATGTCCTCGTTCATCAATTTCTGGATTCTCTTGTTGGGCGCATGAAGAAGCAATTCCTGTATCGGCACGTTTCCGACAAGAATTCCGTGATCCTCCACGACAAAGACCATGTAGATATTCTTGTGTTCCTTTGCCATCCGGCGTACGACCTGAATTGCCTTTTTCACCGTATCCCTCGGATGCACAACGGCCATCTCCTTGGCCATGATGCCGCCTGCGGTCGATTCGTCATAACGGAGCAGCTCCTCCACATGCGAAGAATCCTCGACATCGATCGTCCCCAAAACTCCCTCGGCCCGGTCCGCGGAGAGCGCGCCCACAATGTCTGCCGCATCGTCGGAGTCCATCGCATCGACGAGCTCTGTCAGTCTCGCCGGAGGAAGAGTTTTGAGGAGATGTTGCCGATGATCGTCATCCAGGTCCAGCAGAACTTCGCTGGCCACAGACGTGGGAAGCAGGCTGAAAACGTACTCGGCCTCGGTGCTTTCCAGCCGATTCATGATGTGGGCGATGTCGGCGG
>JACPLA010000060.1 GCA_016186715.1 Ignavibacteriales bacterium
GTAAGCGCGCGGATTCTGGCTGCCGATATCATTCTCGTGACATTTGGGATTCTTTCGGCGGGTTTTGGCCTGAGAGGATTTCTCCTCCCCAACAAGTTCATCGATGGAGGAGCGACCGGTATTTCTCTCCTTCTGTCGGACTTAACGAGCTTTTCGCTTCCCCTTTTGTTGGTGGTGATCAATATTCCATTTGTCGTTGTCGTGTTTAATGTCATCGGCAAACAGTTTGCGCTGAGAGCCTCGCTTGCGATTGTCGGCCTGGCCGTGTGTACGGCACTCTTTCCCTATCCGGAGATTACACATGATAAGCTGCTCGTTTCGGTGTTCGGAGGGTTTTTTCTCGGAGCGGGAATTGGATTTTCTGTGCGCGGAGGAGCCGTGATTGACGGAACAGAAGTGCTTGCGCTTTACTTAAGCAGGAAGCTGGGAATTACCATCGGAGATTTCATCCTCGTTTTTAACCTCGTTTTGTTCTCGATTGCCGCGTACCTCCTGTCGGTCGAAACTGCGCTGTACTCCATCCTGACGTATCTCGCGGCCTCTAAGACAGTCGATTTTATTATCGAAGGCATCGAAGAATATACCGGCGTGACTATTATTTCAGTGAAGCCGGAAGCTGTCCGTCAGATGATCATCAACGATCTCGGCAGGGGAGTCACGGTGTATAAAGGAGAACGCGGGTTTGGAAAACGGGGCGAGACCGAACAGGAAATGAGAATTATTTACACCGTAATTACAAGGCTGGAGATGAGCAAACTCAACGCCGAAATCGAAAAAATCGGCCCGAATGCCTTTGTCGTCATGAGCAGTATTAAAGATACAAAAGGAGGGATGATCAAGAAGCGGCCGTTCAAGCATTGAACAAAGGCACACCGCACCGAAATCGTTTGCATTTTTGCGAAACTTGTGGCAAACTTGGCGGATTATGAGCACAACCTCAAGCGCCGGATCATCTGAAACGCAGCAATTCCACCGGGGCCTCGGACTTCTCGATGCAACGATGATTGTTGTCGGGTCGATGATTGGGTCGGGGATTTTCATCGCCCCGTCTCTGATGGCCGGCTATTTGGACGCTCCCGGCCTTATCATTCTTTTGTGGCTCATCGGCGGCGTGCTGACAGTATTTGGCGGATTAAGTTACGGCGAGCTCGCGGCGGCCATCCCTCGCGCAGGCGGACAGTATGTGTTCTTGCGCGAAGCATACGGACCCATCTGGGGATTTTTGTACGGGTGGACGCTCTTTCTCGTTATCCAGACTGGTTTCATTGCAGCCGTGGGAGTTGCCTTTGCAAAGTATCTCGGAGTCTTTCTTCCCTCGCTCTCAGAAGGAAATGTCCTACTCTCTGTCGGTTCGTATTCTGTAAACTCTGCGCAAGTTGTTGCCATCATCAGCATCATCGTCCTGACGGTTGTCAATTTTTTCGGAGTTCGCCTCGGAGCGCTCGTCCAGAATATCTTCACTCTTTCAAAGCTCGGTGCTCTCGCTCTGCTCATTCTGTTTAGCTTTGCTATCGGCGAAGGATCGTTCTCGAACTTTAGCCCCGTTTTCTCGACTTCAGTACCCGAAGCACTTCACATGACATTCTTTGCCGCATTCGCTGTCGCAATGTCCAAGGCATTGTTTGCTTATGATGCCTGGAATTCAGTGACATTCACTGCGGAGGAAACAAAAGAGCCTCATAAAGTTTTGCCGCGGGCGCTGGTGTACGGCACGGGAATCACTGCGGTGGTCTACACACTGACCACGATGGCGTATCTGTATATTGTGCCGGGCCCTGAATCGGCTGCGGTCGCCGATAACCGCATTGCCGCCGAAGTTGCGCAGAGAGTAATGGGTTCTGCGGGTCTGGCCTTCGTGACGGTGGCAATTCTGATTTCGACGTTCGGCTGCAACAACGGACTGATTCTCTCAGGCCCGAGAGTTTATTATGCGATGGCGAAGGACAAACTGTTTTTTGAGAAAGTAGCCAACGTCCACTCAGTTTATCGAACGCCGGTGATTTCGTTGATCTTTCAATGCGTTTGGTCCTGTGTCCTGACGTTGACCGGAACATACAGCGATTTGCTGACGTACACGACCTTCGCATCGTTGTTGTTTAATGTGCTCACCGTTGTTGCGTTGTTCGTGTTCAGGAAGAAACGTCCGGACATGGAGCGGCCATACAAGGTCTGGGGTTATCCCTTTGTCCCGATTGTGTACATCCTCGTTGCAGTTTTCTTTATCGTGTACATTTTTGTCGGAGACTTGCGGAATTCAGGTCTCGGCCTCGCCATTATTCTGACAGGCGTGCCGGTGTATTTCTACTGGAGTCGAAAAACGAAATCATGATTACACCCAAAATCTCACTTGGAAGTTTCAACTAGTTTATAGGCCTTCCGGGGAAACGAAAGACCTTTATGACTGCCAAATCTGCCGCTGAAAAGAAATCCATCCCGCTGCATACGAAAATCCTCACAGGTTTGCTTCTGGGCGCAATTGCCGGAGTCACGACCAACCTGGTCATTGGTGTCGAGAATATTCAAGGATTTGTGACCAATTTTACAGAGCCAATCGGCCGCATGTGGCTCAGCGCGCTCATTATGGTTGTCATTCCGCTCATTATTTCCACGCTCTCACTGGGTGTGGCCGGACTCGGCGACCTCAAAACTCTTGGTCGCATCGGGTTGCTCACGATCCTGACCTTTCTCTTTCTCACCGCTCTTTCGACGACATTGGGTTTGGTCGTCATGAACGTCGTCCAGCCGGGTGCAGGGCTCGACCCTGTCGTGAAAGACAAACTCATGGCGGCCTACCAGGGGGAGGCAAAAGGAGCAATGGGACTGGCGGAAGGGAAGTTCGGTGTCGACCTGTTTGTCCGGATGATTCCCCGGAACCCCATACAAGCGATGGCGAACGGAGAGATGCTTGCGGTTATCGTCTTTGCTCTCATGATAGGCGTCGCAATGACAATTATTTCAAAGGAAAAAGCGGATCCAATGCTTCGGTTCATGGAAAGTCTCGGCCACATTGTTATTGCGATCATCGAGCTCGTGATGAAAATTGCCCCCGTCGGTGTTTTCTGCCTTATCTTCAGCGTGACGGCCCGTTTTGGTTACGAATTGCTTCTCCAGTTGTTAAAATACGTGGCAGTGGTTGTTGGAAGTCTGACCTTCTTTCAATTTGTCGGCTATCCGTTGGTTGTGAAATTCATTGCCCGCCGCGATCCGATGGAGTTTTTCCGGAAGATCCGGGTTGTGATGTTGACGGCATTCTCCACATCGTCCAGCAACGCCACTCTCCCGACAACGATGCGCGTTGCGCAGGAAGAACTTAAGCTCCCAAGAGAAATTGCCGGCTTCGTTCTCCCTCTCGGCGCGACCATGAATATGAATGGCACAGCACTCTTTGAAGGCGCGACGGTTCTCTTTCTTGCTCAGGTATTTGGCGTCCAGCTGTCGCTTGGTGCTCAACTCGTCGTTGTGTTGATGTCCGTGGTTACTGCGATTGGTGTGGCAGGAATTCCCGGTGGGTCGATTCCACTGTTGATGATGGTGTTGGGGCTCGTCGGCGTGCCGATGGAAGGAATAGCCATTGTGCTTGGCGTCGACAGGATTCTTGACATGTGCCGGACGACACTCAATGTGACCGGAGATCTTGTCACGGCGACGATTGTGCATAGGTTTGAGAAACGATGAAAAAAATAGCCAGACCGTTAAGGGTCTGGCTATTGCGATGAGGCATTCCTTCTGGGTTTAGTTTCTAGCCTCGCCTTCTCTTTTCTTCCTCCAGTATCCCAATCCCCTCCAAAATCTTCGGTACGATATCGTATTTCTTGAAGGCCGGTAACAGGTAGGCTCCCGCCACTTCCAATTTCGCCTCGCTTAAAAGCGACACCGCGATTTCAATCCCAACGTCGGCTCCTTTATCCCCCGCCGCGTGCATTTTCTTTCGTATCGCTTCGGGGATGGTCATTCCGGGAATCTCGTTGTGCAAAAACTCCGCATGCTTGTAGCTTCGCAAAGGTAGCAGGCCAAGCATCACAGGGATTTTCCATTTGTCTGTGCGCTTTATAAGTTGCTCGAGCGTCTTCATGTCGTAAATGGGCTGGGTAAAAGCAATATCGACGCCCGCTTCGATTTTCTTTTCAAGTTTTTCCATCTCCGCATCCATGTTATCCGCCATGGCGTTCACGGCGCAAGCAATCAGAAACGAAGCCTTTTGCTCGATGGTGTTGCCTATGAGATCCTTGCCTTCGTTCATCGACTTCACCGCACGGATCAAGCCCGGCGAATCCACGTCAAACACTGATGTCGCCTGGGGGTAATCGCCTATATTGGTGGGGTCGCCGGTAATGCAAAGAATATTCCTGAGTCCCAATGCATGAGCTCCGAGAAGTTCAGCCTGGAGGCCGATCATGTTGCGGTCACGCGTGGCAATGTGCGTCATGGCTTCGATGCCGACCTGCGATTGAATCTGGTACGAAATGGCGATGGAACTCATGCGGAGGCGCGCTCGCGCCCCGTCCGTAATATTAATGGCGTCGATGCCGTATTGTTGAAGATAGCGTGCACCTTCGATGAGCGACGAAATATCGAGGCCGCGAGGAATGTCAAGCTCAACAGTCGTTAAAAACTTTTTGCCGATATTCCGTGCAAACCTCGACCGGCTGTCGAATTCAATCTGAGTTTCAACGACGAGCTTTTCCTTCCGGCCTTTGTCTTTCTTTTGCGATGCCGTCTCTTTTGCCTTGATGTCGGGCCCTCGCTCTTTCAGCTCCTCCATGACGTTTTTAATTGCGCGAATATGTGCCGGCGTGGAGCCGCAGCAAGCACCCACCAGTGTTACTCCAGCCTGGAGCAGTTCCTTTGCGTATTGGGCGAGATATTCGGGAGTTGTATGATAGATTGACCTGCCGTTCAGAAGTGTTGGAATCCCAGCAGCAGGCTGAGCCGATAGAGCAATGCCGTCTTTGTACATCGACCGGATGATGCTGAACATGCGCTGGGGGCCGACCGTGCAATTTGCGCCGACGACATCGACGCCGCGGCTCATGATGTGTTCCACAACTTCAACAGGAAAAGTGCCGGAGAGTATGGCGCCGTCCTCTGGAAAGGCTTTTTGCGCAACGATGGGAATCTTGGTGAGTTCTTTTGCAGCCGAGATTGCTTCATCAAGCTCTGTCAGGCTTACGAAGGTTTCAAGTATCAGAAGATCGACGCCGGCCTTCAGCAGCACCTCGATTTGCTGTTTGAAAGCGTCGCGCGCTTGCTGGAGTTTGAGCTTTCCGATCGGCTCCAGAAGCTTTCCCGTTGGCCCAACAGAGCCTGCGACGTATACGGAATCTCCGGCTGCGCGCCTCGCTATTTCAACACCAGCTTTGTTGATCTCAGCGATCTTATCCTCGTGGTGAAACTGCGAAAGGCGCCATCTGTTGCCGGAGAACGTGTTCGTTTGAATAATCTCGGCCCCGGCTTCGATGTATTCGCGATGAATGCGCTCAACGATATCGGGGTTCTTGACGTTCTGGATTTCGTGCGGAAGCTCGTTGTACTCGTACAAATCGAGCAGCGTCCCCATCGCGCCGTCGCACAGGATTGGACCTTGCTTAATTCGTTGTCGAAAATCCAGTTTCATAGACAGACTCTTAATTTTGTCATTCCGTCGGATTTTAAGACGGAATCCAGGACCAAGCCGATTTCTGGATTCCCGTCCCGAAGGGATCCCTTCGGGACTTAAAATCCGAGGGAATGACAACTACTTTTTGGAAAGCTCCCGCATCTTCTCCGCCACTTCTTCCGGTTTCCACTCGTTGCTGATAATCGTTTCAACCAGTTTTCCATTTTTGTCGAGAATTGCCGTCCGGAGGTTATGGTTGAAAATGCCCCCTCGCTCATTCTGAATGAACATGTCGAAGCCGTCAGTGATCTTCATGATGGCATCCTCGTTTCCGGTGAGAAAATCCCAACGGGTAAAGTCTGCCCCATAGTTTTTGCCGTATTTTTTCAGAACGACAGGAGAATCGTGTTTCGTGTCGAAACTGATGCTCACGAGATGCCATTTTTCGGCGAGCGATGCGTCTTTTTTGAGCGTGCGTTGAATTCGCGCAAAGTAATCGCTCATGCGTATGCAAAAATCGGGGAGGGGGCAGCGCGTATAAATGAACGTGACCGCAACGACTTTTCCTTTGAACGAGCTGAAGCGAACAGGACGGTTATCCTGATTTCGAAATTCAAGGTCCGGGAGCGGTTTCCCTTTTTGAAACAGCCTTGCGATACGGATATCCTCTGCCGGCATCTCCTTGGGTGGTTCGCCTTTTCCAATGACAGAGAGCGTTTCGAGCCAGCTCTCCGACCGGGACACGGCGAGCGTTCCTTGAACCGAATCCCCGACGGAAACTCCAACAAACAACGTCGTGTCCTTGACTTTGAACGGCATCGTCATCGCCATCATATAGTTGGGAATCTCCTCGTGAGAAATCATAATTCTTCTTGAGGCCGGATCTATGGATACAACCTCCCCTCTGACTTTAAACGTCACCAGGTCAACTTCTTTGCTCTTCTTCTCACAAGAGGTAAGGAGAACCACGCAGGCCGATAACAGAAAACTCTTTTTAATCATTGTTTTCATTAATCCGAAAATCTCCGCCAAAGGCGGATCCGCCTCCGGCGGACAGCAATCCATCAATCCCAGTGTACTCTACTTGCCCAACGCCAGCGCTTCCATTATCTGCACTGCATTCGTCGCGGCTCCTTTTCGCACGTTGTCCGCAACAATCCAGAGATTGACACCGCTTTTCACCGTTTCATCCTTGCGAATCCGTCCCACGAAGACATCGTCTTTCTCAAACGCGCTGAGCGGCATGGGGTAGACGTTGTTCTTGGGGTCGTCCTGCACCACGATCCCCGGCGCGCCCCGGAGAACTTCCCTTACTTCCTCGGAGGTGCATTTTTTCTCGAATTCGACATTGAGGGACTCGCTATGTCCCCCGGTGACGGGAATGCGCACACATGTCGCCGTCACGCGGATATTTTCGCCCATAATTTTTTTTGTTTCATTCATCATCTTGAATTCTTCCTTGGAATATCCGTCGTCAAAGAAAATGTCGACATGCGGCAGCGAGTTAAAGGCTATCTGATGCGGAAACTGTTTTTCTTTCGGCGGACGCCCAGCAAGCTCGTCATGGAGCTGGTCGTAGCCTCGTTTACCGGCGCCGGTCACAGACTGATACGTTGAGACAACGACTCTTTTGACATTGAACGCATCGTGCAGTGGTTTGAGCACAACCACCATCTGAATCGTCGAGCAGTTCGGGTTGGCGATGATGCCGCTGTGTTTGAAAATCTGCTTCCGGTTCACTTCCGGGACGACGAGAGGCACTTTTTCATCCTGCCGGAAACTGCTGCTGTTGTCAATGACGATGGCTCCGTATTTCACAGCGGCGACGGGCGCGTAGGTAGCACTCACCGTGGCTCCTGCGGCAAAGAGTGCATATTCGATGTGCTTGAATCGATCGGGCTCGAGCTTGTGGACGGGATGGGGCTTGCTGTTGAAAGCAATTTCGTGGCCCACCGACCGTTCGGAAGCCAGTAACACCAGCCGATTGACGGGGAATTTTCGCTCTTCCATCACCGCCACCATCGCGCGGCCGACCAGACCGGTCGCTCCAACCACAGCAACGTCATGCAGTTTCATAAGTGATCCTCCTGAGAAAAGAAGCGACGCTTCGATAAATGAAGAACAAGAGCAGAAATGTCGCTTCTGCTCTTAAACCAAATCCTCAAAAGTTTCGCGCTGGCGAATAACTCGCACCCGATCACCGTTCACAAGAATTTCGGCGGGCCGTGGCCGCGCGTTATAATGAGATGTATTCACAAACCCGTAGGCGCCCGCCGTCAGAACAGCCAGAACATCATTCGGCTTCACTTTCGTAAGCATCCGATCACGCGCCAGGAAATCTCCTGTCTCGCAAATAGGCCCGACGATGTCCACTTTTTCGCTTTCGTACGTTTCGATTCTCACGGGGACAATCTGGTGATGAGCGTTGTACAGGCTCGGGCGCAGCAAATCTGTCATACCGGCGTCCGTCACGACGAATTTTTTATTGCCGTTTTCTTTTGTATAAAGCACTTTCGTCACAAGAATCCCCGCATCCGCAACGACCGAACGGCCGGGCTCGAGCCAGACAGAACAACCTGTCTCCTGCAGGATGGGGAGGACGGAGGCCACAAACTCCGCCGGCGATGTCACGGAACCGCTCCCATGATCCTCAACATGAAGCGCTTCATGCCGGATGGCATTTGCGTATTGAACACCAAACCCGCCTCCAAAGTCAATGTGCGAAATTCGAACGCCGGATTCATGCAATTTCGCCAGAAATTGGACGACAAACTTTGCAGTCTCTATGAAGGGCTCTGTTTTCGTAATCTGTGACCCGATATGCGTATGGAGTCCGATGACCTCGACCGACGGAAGGGAAAGGGCATAGCGGAAGGCATCAAGCGCCTGTGATGAATCAATGCCAAACTTGTTTGAATGCAAGCCCGTGGTGATGTACGGATGGCTTTGTGCGTCAATGTCCGGGTTGATGCGGAGGGAAACGCGAGCTGTCGTGTTTAAACGAAGGGCAACGCGCGAAATAAGCTGGAGTTCCTGGTGCGACTCTGCGTTGAGGGAAAAAACTTTTTGGGCGAGTGCATACTCAATTTCGTCCTCGCGCTTCCCGACTCCCGCGAAAGCAATTTTTTCAGGAGGGAATCCCGCCTTTAATGCAAGGAACAATTCCCCCGCAGAGACAACGTCGGCGCCCGCGCCTTCCTCTGCCAGGAGTTTCAGGATGTGAAGATTGGAGTTGGCTTTGAGAGCGTAGCACGTGACGTGGTCGGTCGATCCAAAGGCGGAATCAATCGACTTGTAGTTCTCGACAATTTGATTTCGGCTGTAGAGGTACAAAGGCGTTCCGTACTCTTCGACGAGTTCGAGGATGGGAATATCTTCACACAACAACTCATTCTCTTTATACAGAAAATAACGCACAGTCAATCGCTCACGGTTGAAAAATATTCCAGGATAGCGTCAGCCAATTTGGCGCCTCCGAAACGAAATGTGTCGACTGCCGGCAACCCTGTTTCGCGTTCGATTCTTTCAGACCACTCCTTTGATTCGTCGTCTGAAAGCCCGACAGAGCTTACTCCAATGCCTACGACTTTTGTTTGGCGAAAGAATTGCACAGTCTCCTCATGCAGTCTGATAACTTTTTTGAGGTCGGGAAGAGGAAGTCCATAATCGTCCTTTACACGCGTGGGCTGATGGCAAAGGATCATTGCGTCGGGCATCGTTCCGTGGATTAATCCAAGTGTGACGCCGGAATAGCCCATGTGAGTCAATGCGCCCTGTCCTTCAACAAGGACATACTCATAACCTTCAGCGATGGAACGGTCAACGTCTAGCTCTATGCATCCCGCCGTATAATCGCTGATAATCGAATCCACGGGAATACCGCGCCCTCGTATCAACATTCCGGTCTGGCCAGTGGCGACGAAATCTGCCTTGAGGCCGCGTTTTGCGAATTCCTGATGAACCTGAAGGATGGTCGTCATTTTGCCGATGTTGCAATCAGTACCGACCGTCAGGATAACTTTTGCTTTTCGTTGACGCCACGTTCCTTTTGAAACGACTTCGGATTCCGGCGTGATTTTCCTGTAGTCGGTGAGGGTGACTCCCTGCCTTTTGGCCAGAGAAGAGAATTCCGGGTCGTCGGATAAAATCGTGTGAAGGCCGCTGAGGATGTGGAGCCTCTGCTCAAGAGCAGTTTTTATAAGCGTCCTCCACGCGTCCGGGAGCCGTCCGCCCGTCGGCGCAATACCGATGAGCAAATGTGTCGGCTGGTAAGTCAATCCTTCCTCAAGACTGCTCACCACCGGAATGTCCCCGCCGTAGCCGAGCACTTTTTGTGCCGTCATTCCTGCTTTTGTGCTATCGATGACCGCAACAACCTGATCTCTCAGATAAGCGATTGCGCCGTTGGCGGTTTTCGACTTAAGCGGGCTGAACCTCCCCTCAGCAAGGACAAGTAGTTTTCGACGGTCGAGGCTCATGACAACATGTTGATCAACAATACGTAAGGCACAAGGATAAACTGAACAGTCGAGACGACGGCATCACGGACGGGTTGGAGTCTCATGAGGAGAATAATGATAAGAATCCCGGCAAAGCCGATTTGGCGATAGCGTTCTCCAAGCTGAGGCGGCAAAAGCGAAGAGACGACGTGGGAGCCGTCCAGCGGTGGAACGGGAATCAGGTTAAACACTGCCAGATAAATATTCATCGCGATTCCATAAGAAAACATCTGAGTGAAGAACATCGAAGAATATTGGAGCACGCCAATGTTTTCTCCTTCCACGTCGCCCGTGAACTTCGTGAACAGGACGTAGAGAATTGAGCACGCAAGCGCTATGAGAAGGTTTGAGACCGGGCCAACGACCGATACGAGAATATCATCCCTGCGATAATTGCTGAAATGCATCGGGTTGACGGGAACCGGCTTTGCCCATGCGATGAAAACGGTTCCTGCCGCGATGTACGACATCAACGGGACGAGGATGGAGCCAACGGGGTCGATATGAGGAATCGGGTTCAGGGTAAGCCGTCCGAGGTCACGTGCGGTTGGATCGCCCAGCTTCAAGGCCATCCAGCCGTGCGAGATCTCGTGAATGACGATGGAGAACAAAAGGATAGGCAAAACGTAGAGATTTTCCATGGAACCCTTAGATTAAAGACCTTCCGAAGGGTCTCAAAGCCGCCACACAGAACTTCGGAAGGTTTTATTGTTTATCTACTTTATGAAAAAAAGGCAAGGAATTCAAGGTAATGTGTCTCACATTGTGCGGCACTCTTTTTGTTATGCGACGAACCTAAGGAAATTGTCAGTTAGAGACCGGCACGATGGTTCGGCAAATGCCTTGAACGCCGACAACTTTGATGGAAGGATTTGCTTAGTTATCGACTTGAGGCAATCCCGACTTCCTCTGCGACTTCAAGGTCCAATTGTAATGCGGCAGGAGCTGCATCAGCCTCGCGGATGAAACGTGCGATGAACCTCCTTAAGGTATTCCCGGTCGATGTGCGTGTAGATCTGCGTTGTGGAAATATCGGCGTGGCCCAGCATCTCCTGAACTGCGCGGAGGTCTGCGCCGCCTTCGAGAAGGTGGGTCGCAAAAGAATGTCGGAACGTGTGGGGGTGGACTTCTTTTTGGATTTTTGCAA
>JACPLA010000016.1 GCA_016186715.1 Ignavibacteriales bacterium
GGCTCATCGGGACCGGAATGCAGGGGCTGACCACTAACAACAAGTCTGTGCTTGCTGACATTCTGAAGCGACCAGATGAGACTGCCTGTGGTGGAGTCGAATCGGACTTCGTAGGTATCGCCTGTGGAAGCCAGGGGATTGACGACGGTGGCTTTCACACGACCGGTTCCCTGCCCCTGGGGATGGGTGATAGACAGAGAATCACCGTAGCGTAGTGCCCCGGCTACGCCGAAGGGAATGCGGGGTTTCACGCGAATGGGGAAGATGCCGCTTTCCAGGGAACGAGGACTCAAAGTGGCAGAATAATTATACGCCGTGACAGCGAAGGAATACTCTGTTCCATTGCGCAGTAAATCACCCGTTAGGGCATCGGTTGTTAGGGAGATCGAGCGTCTGATGCCCGAGTCCGCTCCCTTCTGAAGAACGACAGGCAGAAACTGAGGGATGGTCGGGTCGAACTCCTTATCGAGGATGGAGGTAACATCATTCTTCCTGTCAAAGGTGGCAATCCGCACGGCTTCATGCTTACCGGAGTTGGCTGTAGCTGTAGGGAGCTGATAGACGTTATAGCCTTCGAATTCATACACCCCACCGATGATTGTCTGTTCGGTGGCCTGAAGAGCTTCAGAATTCGATCCCCATTCCAGAACGATCTGGCCGTCAAGTTCAACCGCCGTAACCTGGAGGGCTCGTGGAGCTCTGGGAGTAGTAAACAGGCTCTGATAGGCAAGGTGTGCCACCTGGACGTTGGCCTTCATCACGGTAATGCTGGAGAGCCGGTCGGAACCCATTCCGCCCACAACGGCAAGCACCACCTCCTGGGTGTCAAGCGGGGCGAGTTGAAATGGGCCGGTATTCACGATGAAACGACGACTTCCCGGTGGGACTGAATAATACGCTGTGCCTAGGCCGTCAAGAAATCCGGTCCCGCTAACCGGATCACCTGACATCGGAAACTTCGTCACCGGGAATCCTGGAGGATGGGGGTATAGGCGCGGCTCGTACTGATCCGGGATGTATCCTTGCAGCCACTTCCACCATCGTAGCGCGCCTTCATAATTACCGAATGGTGGATCGGGCACGCCATAGCCTGCGCCTGCAAAGACAAAGGAAGTCATCGGCAGATTCTGACGTTCCGGTATTGGACGAAAATTGAGGATTGCCGTGTCGGTGCTAGATCCACGAACGAGTGGGCCAGCAAGCAACGCGTATCCTACGGACGGCGGGGGGAGGTTGAATCGCGCGAATTGCGCATCTTGGTCCAAGCCATTGTAGCCGAACGCGAGATCCAAGGTGGTGTCGCAGCCAACAAGATTGTCTGCGAAATGGCCAAGCTCAACGTCAGACCATTTTCCTACAAACATGCTATCCAGGTAGAGGAACCCTTTCTGACCGTTTCCGGTATCGGCTCCACCTTTGTTGACAAAGCGTATTCGCTTGAAATACAAGTTCCCCAAAGCGCCCGGTTGTTTATACCCCCAGAGCGTCAATTGCATTTCCAGGCCCATGGGTTCACAACCCGAGAATCCCAACAGGGTCCCCCGGTTGAGATCGTTGAAGGCACACCAGATCACCTGGTCAGCAGGAAAATCTTTATCCTCCCCTGCTAACCCCGGCTCGTCATAGCTGCCGCTGATCAGCAAATTTGGTGTGAATGTCTCGCTGAATGGTGGGGGTTGCTGGTATCCGGGAATCCCGTTTCGTTCGATATACGGAGCCCCGTGCTCCACGGGCCATTCATCCCAATCAAGCGCATACTGGGCGATGACAGCGGCAATGTGTACATCCGTGACATCGTTTAATGAAATCAGATTGTTCTCCGCAGCATCTCTCCTGAGTTCGTCTTGTGACATGGTTGGCCAGTCGCGACGAATCCTGTAGATCCGTGCGCTCGGATGAGAAGCCCCGAGTGCGACTGCCTCAGCCCCCGTTCCATTGATCCAACCGACGTCATTACCGACGTTGTACGTGCTTCCTCCTGTTCGGATTAGTTGAGTGGGAGCCGGTTGAGAATGGGCAGAATCAAGATACACTTTCGTGCTCCACACGAATCCATCTGCAAAAATGACCCATCGTGTTCCCCGTGGGTAGAACCCACCATCCCCGGCATTATTCGGCGGATACGCTCCCCGCCCGTGTGCCTGCTGCCAGATTGTGAAGTTGTTGATGTTCAGGATCGCGGCGATCTTGGTTTGAGCCGACTTTGAGAGCCGTTCGTTGCCGATTTCCTTCACGTCGCGGGATGTCTGCCCTGCGGAATCGTGTGTCATCAAAGAGACGAAGAGCAGGAGCGTAAGACCGAGCGTTTTCTTCGGTGCAGCCGTTTCACATGCCGGACCCACGGCAGGGAGGTGGAGAGGAAAAATATGAGCCGACAAGGAATGGGGGAAGCGACGGAAGATCATGGAGCCCCCTGGGCAAGATGAGCAAGTTTGTGGTATGAATCTAAAAGGAAACGGGACTAACATCAATAAAAAAGGGATAAGAGGACCTCCTGGAGGGATAAGACGCATTGTGAGAAGGCGTCACTCCGCGTAAAAGAGCCTTGCGTCTTCGGCCGCTGACAAAAACAAAGGCGCCGACCGGAGCCGACGCCTTTTTGATGCGTAGGAAATTAGGAACGGTTACCGGATCTTTCCGGCTCTCAGTTCTTTCACAATCCTTTCGGCTTTGTAAATATCTTCCAGCGCTTCCAGAATTCCCGCGGAATGAACCGACACACAACGGTTCTTGGTATCGTCGAAAATAAAATCCCCGGGGAGGCTCTCGATATTTCCGTCGAACGCAATCCCGACCACTTCCAGATTCCTGTTCAGCACCGGACTTCCCGAATTTCCGCCGATGATGTCGTTTGTCGAAACAAAGTTGTACCGGGCGCTGAGATCGAACGACGCGGGAGGATTCTTCCAGCGGTCCGGAAGACTCCACGGTTCTCTTCTCTGATGCGAATAATAGCGGTCGTACAAACCGTAGAATGTCGTGTAAACGGGAGCAACGGTGCCGTTGTATTCATAATTTCTCACCACGCCGTCGGCAATGCGAAGGGTAAACGTCGCGTCGGGTGGAATGGAGGTGCCGTAAACGTCGAAGAGCGCTTTGCCGAGAACTTGCACGCGCGCTTGTTCACGGGAAAGCGCGTCGGCGTACCACGTTCGCACTTCCCTTGCACGGGTCTCGGTTTTCAGAACGAATGTGATGAACGGATCCTTGGACGAGAAGATTGTCTCCGGGCCGCCGCTTAACAGCTCACCAAGCTTTTCCGGATCAGTGAGAATCGTCTTCCCCTGCAATGCCGTAGCGGCTTCCTCGGCCGATTCCCCGTCAAGGAGTCCGTTGAATGCTGCATTCTTTTCTGCAAAGACGGATTTCATGAAATTCAGATGGTTTGCGAGGAGCTCTCGGTCCAGCTCCTGATTGATGGTAGTGGCTGCCAACTTGTTGCGGACCGAGTCCAGCATCGTCCCTTTCATTCTGGCGGGCCGTTCCGCATCCGGCATCGAGGCAGCATGGGCGAAGTCGATAACGTTCGAGGCAAGTGTCAGCACAGCCGGCCTTCCAAGGCCCAAAAACTGATAGGCCTGGAATTCGCCGAAGAGAGCGGACTTTTCACGAACAACAGAGCTCAAATCGTTCCAAACGTTCTCGTATTTCTGCTTCAGAACACTGTTATTCGCGACGGCGTTTCGAAACCTCCGCTCAAAATCTCGTTTCTTCGCCATGATTACCGGATCATGCAAACCCTGGATGCGCCCCACATACACCTTTTGCGAATTCGAGAAGCTGAACAACGGGGTTTGGTACTGAGCAGTCTGGGTCGGATACTTCGCCAGCATGGTTGAATAGACGGCGACCATGTCGCTTAAGCGGGACAGCACGTAGGGGTATGCATGGTCACGGTTGAATTCGAGTTGTGCGATGCTGTACAGCCGGCTTGTTCTTCCGGGATTCCCAATCACAAACACCGGTTCCCCCTCGGCAGCTCCGCCGGCGCTCCATTTGAAATAGTTGGACGTCTTCAGCGGTTTCCCGTCTTCGTCGTAGACGCGGAAGAACGCGACGTCAAGATCATACCGGGGATAGGTAAAGTTGTCATAGTCGCCTCCGAAGAACCCAAGAGTAAGCTCCGGGGCAAACACCAGCCGAACGTCCGTATACCGTTTATATCCGTACACGGAGTATTTTCCCCCGTTGTAAAAGGTCACAACATTGCAGTTAAGGCCCGTTGTTGCACGATACCGCTTTTCGATCTCACCCATCGCCGCCGTACGGTTGGTTACACGCTCTTCTTCCGTCTTGCCGGATTCAAAGGCCGCGACCACTTCCTCGGTTACATCTTCCATCAACATCAACTGGTCCGCGTACATACGGGGGACTTTCCGTTCGTCGGCAAGTGTGGCGGCCCAAAAACCATCTTCTGTAATATTCTCCCCTTCGCGGTTTACGGCATCAAGGGCGGATCGGGCGCAGTGATGGTTCGTGAAAACAAGACCGTCCTCGGAAACGAACGAGGCAGAACAGCCTGGAAGACGAAGAGCTGAAAGCCGCGCCTTCTCATACCAGTCGGCTCCAGGAGCAAAGCCATACGTGCGATTGAAATAGTCGGTGGGCGGATAATCGAAGGTCCACATCTTTCCGGTGTCGAACTCCCCGGCTTTGACCGTGTCGACGTTGAACAACGAACTGACCGTGTGATCTCGAGCGGCTTGTTGTTGGGTTGAACAACTGCCCAAAAGCAAAAGCGGCAGCAGCAGTCCGATAAGGAATTTGGGGAAACGATAGTTCATGGTGTCCTCTGGCTTCATGGTGGGTGGTGGAACTCTGGGAGATTGAAATTAGGAAGAAGAGCAGGTGGAAGCAACTAAAACATCAGAAGCGAGAAATCCGACTTCTTCAGGAGGAAGCAGTGGTAGAAGTCGGATTTCTAATAAGGGTTGCGGCGAACTATGTTGCTGCAGCCGCTTTCGGCTTGAACACGATTGCCAGAGCGACGCCACAGATGATGAACTCCAGCATTCCGTACAAGAACCACTGAAGAGCCAGAGCATAAGTGATCGGCATCGATCCGTAGGTGCCGTAGGCCATGGGAACCGTCATCATAAAACCCACATAGACTCCGTAGCGGACTCCCTCGGCGATTCCCTTGTTCTCATACCCCTTTGAAAAAATGAGAGTGAAGAAGTACGCCACGAAGGCATAGGTGACAAAGAAGATCCACATCTTCATCTCCTCCATGGGACGGAAGAGATCCGGCATCTTCGCGTACTCGGATGAAAGAAGAACTCCGTGAACCACGAAGTCCAGGACCGCGAACAGAACAAAAACGACCCCCGCTCCGATCCAGACCTTTTTGTTCATACACCCTCCTCTTGAAATGTGAAGGAATGATGAAGCAAAAACTGCTGCAATGCTACTAAATTGAACCGCCATTGTCAAGGGGAACTTCTCAGAAGCTGAGAATTCCAAACATCCAGTGTGCAAAGACAATCAAGACCATCACAGTGAACAGCCAACCGATGATATCTAAGACGATTCCTGTCCGGATCATGTCTTTGAGGCGAACGTAGCCCGAACCATAAACGAGGGCGTTTGGCGGCGTTGCCACAGGAAGCATAAACGCCATGGATGCAGCGAGAGCTGTTCCCACCGCCAGCGTCAAAGGATCAGCGCCCGTTCGCATGCCGATCGAGATGACGATGGGGACCATCATGGAGGTGACTGCAGTGTTGGAGGTTATTTCGGTGAGGAAATCAACGAGGATGACGACCGCGATGAGGAGAAGGAGCGTGGATGGCGAGCCGAGCAATCCGACGACCGAGGAGGCGATCAAAGAGGCGAGTCCGGTCCGGAACATGGCGTCTGAAAGTGCAATTCCCCCTCCGAACAGTAAAAGAGTACCCCATTCGACAAAATGTGTATCGCGCCATTCAAGCAGAAAAATCCCTTTTCGAAACTCTACAGGAACAAGAAACAGCAGGATTCCCATACTGATGCCGATGGAATACTCATCGATCCATCGGAGGCGTTCGACAAGATATTCGGGCATTAGAAACTGCCAGAACGGATTGGTGATCCACAAGAACACGGCGAGGAGAAAAACCGCAATTGTCCGTTGTTCTCCGCGTGTAAACGAGCCAAGAGTAGATCGTTCCTGCAAAATTCTCCCCTTCCCGTTCGGAATCGCCGTCATTTCGGGAGGATTCATGCGGAGAATGAGCCACCAGGCAATCGGAACAAACAAGAGAACATATGGAACACCGAATTCCATCCACTGGACAAAACTGATGTGCTGAATCTCCGGGTGGTTTCCAAACGTGGAATCGAGAATTCCGACGGCAATGCCGTTCGGCGGAGAGCCGATGATGGTTCCCATGCCTCCAATCGATGCGGACCACGCAATGCCGAGCATCAGGGCGGTACCGAAGCGTGAAGATCCGGGTTTTACATTGAGAAGCGAAAGGATGCCGAGCCCCAATGGTAACATCATAGCAGCCGTGGCCGTGTTGGAGATCCACATTGAGAGGAATGCGGTAACAGCCATGATGCCCAGAAGGATGGTGCGTGTATCGTTTGCGAGATTCCCACGTGACAAGAACCAAAGAGTGAATCGCCTGTCGAGCTTCCATTTCTGCATCGCTCCCGCCAGCAAAAAGCCGCCCAGAAAGAGAAAGATGACGGGGCTCGCGTAATTCAGAAGTACGTTTCTGGTTGTGAATTCGTACACAGCATTGTCACGAAGTCCCGTCACCTCAAACAGGGGAAGGACTGCAATAGGCAGCAAAGCTGTGGCAGGGAGAGGAACAGCCTCCGTCAGCCACCAACAGACCATCAGGAGAAGAAGGGCGAAGACGACCTGAAGAGAAACGGCAAGATGAGGAATGGAAAGTGGAACCCCGCGAGCGGCGATGATCTCTGCCGCCGCGGTGTCGAATATCCGGAAAGAAGGAAGGCTGACGACGATGAGGAATGCCGCAAGGCCCAGGACGAAGCCGATCCGTTTTGCAGTCATGCTGAGACTGTGGTCAAATTCGGGAGAGGGCGCCGGAACTCGGCCTCCGTCACGACTGAAACGACGGAGAGAGCACGATCTCGTGTTTAACCCAACCGCCTCTTCAGAATTTCCTTGATGTTTGCCAAAGACCGGGCCCGGTGACTGATCCTGTTTTTGATGTTCTCATCAAGTTCCCCGAACGTCTGTGAATAGCCGTCGGGAATAAAAATGGGATCATAGCCGAATCCATTCCCGCCCCGCGGTGCTTCGGCAAGTGTTCCCTCGCAAACACCCTCAGCCAGGTCTTCGTACCCGTCTCCCACAAAGGCCACCACGGACCGGAACCGGGCTTTTCGCCTCCGGGGAGCCACGCCCCGCGTTTCGGCAAGGAGTTTTTCATAGTTCTGAACGTCGGTGGCCCGCTCTCCTGCGTACCGCGCCGATCGGACGCCGGGACGCATGTTCAGATAAAACACCTCGATGCCTGAATCGTCTGAAAGTACCGGCAGTTTTGCATGCTGATGGACAATGCGCGCCTTGTTTATGGCATTTTCGCGGAATGTTAACGCATTTTCGACAAGAGGCGGGACGTTGGGAATGTCGTGAAGCGTCAGGATCTCCAGCGAAAGATCTTGGAGGAGTGTTTTGATTTCCTCAATCTTATGCCTGTTGTTTGTCGCAAGTACCAGTTTCTTCATACTGTCGAAATTGAGAGTTCCCTCAGTATCTGGTTTTGTCTTCCATGAATGCCCATTCCTGAAACACCTGAAGCGCGTCGTGCCTCAGCATCTGCGTGAGTGAAATCTTGCGGTCCGTCAGCGGAAGTGTGAATTCATGGTACAAAAACTCATCGTCGAATCCAATGGCGGCCGCGTCACGGCGGGTGTTCGCATAGACTACCGCCTTTAGCCGTGCCCAGTAAATGGCGCCGAGGCACATCGGACACGGTTCGCATGTCGTATAGATTTCGCAGTCGCTAAGCTGAAAGGTTTTGAGGGATCGGCAGGCGGCCCGGATGGCCACAATTTCCGCGTGGGCCGTGGGATCGTTCGTTGAGGTGACGAGATTGGTCCCCCGCGCGACAATCGAGCCGTTCCGCACGATAACCGCAGCGAATGGGCCTCCGACTCCCTGTTGAATATTGCGCCTCGAGAGCTCGATCGCCTCCCACATGTGCTTCTCTTCTGCCATTAGGAGAGCAGCGCCTCCATCGCTTTCTCGATCCGGTCGACGGGGATGACTTCGATCTCTTTCGCTTTCAAGCCCTTGGCATTGTTCTGCGGAACGATAATCCTCTTGAACCCCAATTTTGACGCCTCCTGGACTCGCTTTTCGATCTGACCGATGGTTCTGATTTCGCCCCCTAAACCGATTTCTCCTACTGCCACAGTTCCCGCATCGACGGGAACATCACGGAGACTCGATGTGATCGATGTTGCGATTCCCAGATCGACCGCGGGCTCGTCGATTTTCACTCCACCGGCGATATTGACAAACACGTCGTGCGTTCCAAGACGGAGTCCGACACGTTTCTCCAGGACGGCCAGTAAAAGCGAGAGCCTGCGGTAGTCGACGCCGGTCGTATTCCGCTGCGGCATGCCGTAGCTTGTCGGCGTCACGAGGGCCTGCACTTCCAGGAGAATGGGCCGGGATCCTTCGATGCTGGCTACCACGGTTGATCCGGAAGTGCCCGAACGCCGTTCGGACAGGAACACCTCGGAGGGATTGCGCACTTCGCGGAGCCCGGCGTCATGCATTTCGAAAATGCCGATTTCGTTCGTGGAGCCGAACCGGTTCTTCAATGCACGAAGAACACGGTACGAATAATGCGCTTCTCCTTCGAACTGGAGCACCGTATCGACCATATGTTCGATCACCCGAGGCCCGGCGATCACTCCTTCTTTCGTAACGTGCCCGATCAGAAAGATCGGGACGCCGCGGGTCTTGGCAAGGCGGAGCAGGAGCGCGGTCGATTCACGGACCTGACTCACGCTGCCCGGAGCGCTTTCCAGCCCCGGTCGGTACATCGTTTGGATCGAATCGATCACGATCAGGTCGGGAGTGCCGCGTTCGATGACATCCAGGATCAGATCGAGGTTTGTTTCCGCAAAGAGGAGAATATTGCGTGCAGTTTTGGCTTGCAGCCGCTCTGCTCTGAGTTTGATCTGCCGTGCCGATTCTTCCCCTGTAATATAGAGAACGACGGAATCCTTGAGCTGCAGCGCGAGCTGCATCATCATGGTGGATTTTCCAATCCCGGGATCTCCGCCGAGCAGAATGAGCGAGCCGGAAACAATGCCGCCTCCGAGCACGCGGTCGAATTCCTGAATGCCTGTTCGGAGGCGGGGGACGTCATCCTTTTCAATATCCTCGAGCGGAACCGGATCAAGCTTCGAAGCAACGGACGATGGTTTTCTTGACACTCTGAGCGGAGAAGGAGCTTCTTCGACAAAGGTGTTCCATTCGCTGCAGTTGGGGCATTTCCCCACCCATCGGGGTGAAACATACCCGCAGGATTGACAAACATATTTTGTGACGATTTTGGCCATTGCAGGAGAGGGAAGCCGCCAGGAGTCCCCCGGGTTCTTCGGTGAGAGGAATATACCAAGGGGGAGGGTGACATTCAAGGAAACAAAAAACCCCCGACCTCGCAGCCGGGGGTTGGAACCATCGTCGGGATGGTTGCTCAGAGTCTTGCCCAGCGTTCCTTGGCACGCTGAACGTTATTACTTGTAGGAAAGTCCTTGACGACTCTCTCATACGCCGCTTTGGCCTTGGCTTTTTGACCCATGCGGTCATAGCTTTGGGCAAGCATGAACTGAGCATCGGCGAGCTTTTCCGATTTCGGATAGTCGAAGACTTTCTCAAAATGTTTGGCTGCCTCCGCATAGCTCTTCTTGCCAAAGTTGGATTCCCCGAGCCAATAGTGGCAGTTATCTTCCCATTCCGGCGCGACGCCCTCGCTCAGGAGCCGCTCAAATTTTGTTACTGCGGCGTCGTATTGCCTGCTATTGAA
Organism: Ignavibacteriales bacterium; assembly: GCA_016186715.1. Lineage (GTDB taxonomy): Bacteria > Bacteroidota > Ignavibacteria > UBA10030 > UBA10030. The sequence continues at coordinate 10,005 of JACPLA010000016.1, forward strand.
TGTCTTCAGCGCGTCCTCGTAGGTGCCCATCGAAGCTCCTGAGACCGGCTCCGTCACTCGTGCGCCGCGGGCAGAAATGACGGCAGACTGAGCCGCCGTTTTCGCTGCATCTTCCGCTTTGTCTGCGCGCTCCTTCTCGGCGAGGTACTTTGCTTCGGTATCCGTCATACGCGCGCTCAAAGTCCTGACGTCCTGCTCTAGCTTGACGACCTTCTGTTTAAGACTCGTGTTTTCGGTTCGAAGCTCCTCGATGGGGCTCGTCGAGGGAGGAATTGCAGGGGTGACAACCGGCCCTTCCACAGGCTTCCGTTCCGGCTTTGGTTCCTCTTTCTTCGGAGCGGTGCCGATGAAACTGGTCAGCGCCTGCTGGTCTGCGGACTCTTCCTCCTTCGCCGGTTCCTGGGCGTTCTGTTCGTCGGCGAGGGGCGCTTCCTCAAATTCCTCATCCTCCATCGTTGTTTCTTCGCTGGTGGCGCATCCGGCCAGGGCGAGAGAACCGACCACGAACCACGCAAAAATAAACCTCAGCGCCGCATTCCATGTTCCTGTCATGCTGTTGAGAACCATAATGTCCTCCGGGGAATTGCCGTCAGATGTTTGTGAACAGGTCCAATGTATCAAACCCGTTTCTGAAAGTCAAGACCACGATCAGAACTTGCAAGGAATTAGCCGGCTTCACTCATAAAGTGGATGAACCGACGTTTGAGAAGAGTTGGAATTCGGTGACAGAAGAAAAGCCGCAGATTCAGGCCGATTTCACGAAATCAAGCAACGTCCGAATAACGATCTGAACGGCTTCATCAGGGACCCCATCGCGGTGAGATGATTGGAAACGCATGTCACAGATTTCATTGACATAATCCACGACGACGAATTTTTCCTGGTAGGTGTACACGAGTTCCGTGGAAAAAAAATCGAGCCGACAAACTGACCGGATCTTCTGAGTCATCTCGCGAAGTGGAGCCAGACCAAACGTCTCTTCTTCTTCGGCCGTGACGAGCTCGTAGACGTGGGTCTGGTCGTCCCACCAGCAGGGGATGATCGTGCCGAAGGCGTACAGGACGCGGAACCAGGCGCGTTGTTCCGATACATATGCCGGCTTAATCGTTTCCTGGAGAAGGTATTTATCGTTCTTATGGTGGAGCCGCGCATCCAGGACGTCCTTCAGTGTCTCGGCTCCCAGGACGACTCCGATTCCCCCGCCCGTCGTGTTCGCCGGCTTGATAATAAACGGCCGGCCGAGATGAGCAAGCTCTGTAAGAGAAAGCTCCGCTTCGTTCTTCTGATTGTACGGAGAGATGATGATGGTGTACGGCACATTGATGTTGGCAGTCAGGAATTCCAGATGCATTGTCGCCTTGTCGGCCGAGCGCTGTTGAAGAGCGAGGGGGTTCACGACTCTGGTCATCTCCTGGCGTGACAGGAACCTGTGGAGAGGATGAAAGGCTTCATCCTCGTCGGATGCCCGGTCAAGAATGCAGCGGAATTGCAGATGTTTTTTCCGGAGCTTTTCCAGCGTCTCTTCCAGGTTCCGCTTTTGAATAACGTAGGTCGTAACTCCCGTACGCGCTGCGTGCTCTTCGATTGCCTGGACGAATTCCCTGTCGTACGGCCATGTCCAGGCAATGGCAAGATCAAATACTTCGGTACCGGTAGTCATCGCAATAAGAAATATCTCCACTGAAAAATACAACGTGAATGAGGAGAATGCAACTTTTGTATTTGGCATCTCCTGACGAACTATGAATGACAAATCGTCCTTTTTGGACAGCTCCCTCTGTTCGCAAAATCGAACCCGCTCTGAAAACGTGGCCCGAAATCCCCGCCTGCCCCTTTGAATTCCGTGAGGCGGGCAGGGAACGCACGGGATTGGGCCTCCCGCTTGCCGGGTGATTGAGGCCTCGGGGCTATTTCCTTAACCAGGACCCCGTGTCATTGTCGAATTTGCTCATGTCATACGTGCCCCGATTCCCCTCCGGCTCAGTCTTTGAGGTGTCCGAAAACTCCTTCATCATTCGACATTCGACGTTCCCGGCTCGCCTTTTCGGATCTTATGGCCGAGGCGGGCATTAGTCGATATTGTTTTCCAATATCGAATGCAGACCCTGAATAATGAATGGAGAAGTGGCTCATGGAACCTCTCAACAACCTCAAGCCTCATCCTTGAGGCTGTACAACAAGTCCTGTTGTCATTGCGAGCGTTTCTCAGCGAAGCAATCTTTCACGCGCGGATGCTTTTGCAGAGTGGGGCGACCCCATCCCGGCCTTCCCCTTCGTGAGGGGAAGGAGTGAATTTTGCCCCGGTGTCGGACCAGGATTTATGGGATTAAAGGATTACCAAGA
>JACPLA010000017.1 GCA_016186715.1 Ignavibacteriales bacterium
CCTCTGATTCGAAAGGGTGCAGTCTTGACCGAGGTCGGGTGGGATGAGGCGATTGCGCAAACGGTTTCAGAACTGCGGTCATATAAGAAGTCGGAAATCGCCGGCCTTGGTTCTTCCCACGCGACAAATGAGGACAATTATATCTTTCAGAAACTCATGAAAGAGGTGATTGGAACCAGGAACATCGACTATGTTTCCCATATCAAAGAAGGCGATGAGGATGATTTGTTGATTCGTGCCGATAAGACGCCCAACAGTCTGGGTTGCAGGCAGGTGGGAGTCGAGCCGGCCGAAGGCGGCCTGGATTTGAGGGGAATTATTCGGGGAATCGACAATGGAGGCATCAAGGTACTCTATGCTTTAGAAGACGATCTCGCGGGCCTTCCCGAACTCGGAGCGGTGCTGCAGAAGCTGGACTTGCTCATCGTACATTCATCGGTCCAAAATGAAACGACGGCGGCAGCCGATATTGTGCTCTCCTGTTCAACGTATGCGGAGAAGAATGGGACATTCGTGAACTTCCAGGGCCGCATTCAACGCATCCGCCCGGCCGTAGCCACTCTTGAACAAGACCGAGCAAAAGATGGGTTGTCCATGAGCCGCTGGGACCGATTTGCATCGCAAAATGACCGATGGGGGAGACCTTTGAAAAAAGATGCGCGGCCCACATGGAGGATTTTAGTTTCGATCGCCTCGGCGCTCGGGGCAAAATGGAAGTTTAATCTCGTCGAGGATGTGTTTAAAGAGATAAGTGAAAGAATTCCGTCGTTCAAGGGAATGTCTTATCTTAAAGTTGGGACGCAAGGGAGTATGCTTAAGTCTGAAAAACCTGTCCACGCATAAGCATTTCCTCATATGAACCTGATCGAGCCGCTCGTTAAAGTCGTTCTGATTCTTGCTGTGATGCTAACGTTAGTCATTTTGCTTGTGTACTCTGAACGGAGAATCTCTGCTTTCATTCAAAACCGAATTGGTCCAAACCGGGTGGGGCCAAAAGGCATTCTCCAGGCAGTGGCCGACGTGGTCAAGCTGCTGATGAAAGAAGACATTGTTCCCAAGAATGCCAATAAACCGATCCATGATCTTGCGCCCATGATTTCGATCGGCGTGGCCATGAGTACATTTGCTGTGATTCCGATTGGAGGAACGATGGTGCTCCTTGGTCAGTCGGTGAGGCTCATGTTGGCTGACGTGAACATCGGCATCCTCTATATTCTGGCGTTGACCTCGATGGGAGTGTACGGGATCACTCTGGCTGGATGGTCGTCCAACAGCAAATATTCGCTTCTGGGTGGCCTGCGTTCATCCGCGCAATTGATCAGCTATGAGCTTTCGATGGGGTTGTCGATCGTTGGTGTCCTGCTGATTGCCGGTACGCTTCAACTCGATGGAATTGTGCAGGCGCAGTCGGCGTACATCGGTGGATGGCTTCCGGCGTGGAACGTTTTTCTGCAGCCCGTGGCGTTTGTGACATTTGTCGTGTCCGCGTTTGCCGAAACCAACCGGCTGCCGTTCGACCTTCCGGAGGCGGAACCGGAGCTTGTCGGAGGATATCACACGGAGTACAGCGGTCTGAAATTCGGGTTGTTCATGTTGTCGGAATATGTTAATTTGGTCGTTGCCAGCGCCATCATTGTGACGCTGTTCCTTGGGGGGTACAGCGTTCCCTTTGCTGAGTATATGAATCTCTCGGCCCAGACAGTGAGTCTGATTCAAGTGTTGACCTTTTGCGTCAAAACGGCGGGTGTGATTCTCTTTTTTGTCGTCATTCGCTGGACTCTCCCGAGGTTTCGTTATGATCAGCTGATGGATCTCGGGTGGAAAGTGATGCTTCCCATTGCTCTGGCAAACCTTGTGGTCACAGGATTTATTTTGGCTGCGTTCTCGTAGACAGACATGTCGAACAACGGAAAAATGATACGGAAGAAGGACTTGACTCTCTGGGAGCGGATCTATATCCCGGAGATTCTGAAAGGCGTTGGATTGACGATTAGCCAAATCTTCAAACCGAAGAGCACGATTCAGTACCCCGAAGAACGATTCACTCCCCCGGCGTCATTCAGGGGCCGTCCGGTTTTGGTGGAAGAGAACGGGGTGGAGCGTTGTGTCGCATGCGGTCTCTGTTCACGTGTATGTCCGGCGCTGGCAATCGAAGTTCAAGGTTCAGAAACCGATTTGGAAAAAGAGCGGTTTCCAGAAAAGTTTGAAATCAATATGGTGCGCTGCATCTTTTGCGGATTTTGTGAAGAAGTTTGCCCGGAAGAGGCGATCATCATGAGTCAGGAGTATGAGCTCGTTTTTCAGAGTCAGGAAGAAGCGGTCTTTGGGAAGGACAAGTTGCTGGTTCCGATAGAAAAGGTTCGAGACCGGCTGGAATTTCTGCACGAGCATCGGTAAGCGGTAAGAGTTTTGATGTATTCTCAAGGGGGGTCTTGCGCTTTGGGGGGCCCTTCACACATTCACATCTTTTTCTTTCTGCCATGTTTGCGCAACTTCTCAGTGGCGCCACCTACGGCGTCAACGCGTTTCTTGTTGAGGTTGAAACCAACATTGCGCCCGGACAGGCGAAGTTCAACCTCGTCGGTTTACCCGATAATGCCGTGAAGGAAAGCGGCGAGCGAGTGTTTGCCGCGATCAAGAACTCGAATTTCAGGTACCCCCGTGGGCGGCTGAGCATCAACCTTGCTCCGGCGGACATTCGGAAAGAGGGTTCTGCCTTCGACTTACCGATTGCCCTGGGGCTGCTTGCGTCCAACGGGGAATTTGAGTCTCCGATTCTCGACCAATTTATCATTCTGGGCGAATTGGCCCTTGATGGAACGATTCGACCCGTACATGGTGTCTTGGTGATTGCCATGGAGGCGAAAGCGAGGGGGATTCGTGGAATGATTGTTCCGAAGGAAAACGCCAAGGAAGCCGGCCTGGTAGTGGGTCTTCAGGTATATCCGATGGAGTCTCTTCGGGAAACCGTTGAATTCCTGAGCGGCGAATTTCAAATGTTAGAGCCCTTCAGGGTGAATCTGAAGGACATCTTTGTCGAGGATCAGCATTATACGATCGATTTTTCCGATGTTAAAGGACAGGAAAACGTGAAACGATCGCTGGAGGTGGCAGCGGCAGGGGGGCATAACATCATCCTGATTGGTCCGCCGGGATCGGGGAAAACGATGCTTGCCAAGCGCGTTCCTTCGGTTCTCCCGACAATGACGTTTGAAGAAGCGCTGGAAACGACAAAAATTCATTCTGTGGCCGGCCTGCTGCCACCGAACGCAGCACTCGTTGCCACAAGACCATTTCGATCTCCGCATCATACGATTTCCGATTCTGCGCTTGTCGGCGGAGGAAGCATTCCGCGGCCCGGGGAGATATCGCTTGCACACCATGGAGTATTGTTCCTGGATGAGCTTCCTGAATTCGCGCGGAATGTGCTAGAAGTGATGCGGCAGCCGCTTGAAGACGGGAAAGTGACGATCAGCCGGTCAAAGATGTCTGTTGACTACCCGGCGAACTTCATGCTGGTTTGTGCCATGAACCCCTGTGTCTGCGGCCATTACGGCTCGGGCATTCAAGAATGCACGTGTACGCCACAGCAGATTCACAAGTACATGGGAAAGATTTCCGGGCCATTGCTTGATAGAATCGACATTCATGTTGACGTGCCCGCCGTGAAGTACACGGAGTTATCGACGAAGAAGCAGGGTGAGCCGTCGCAATCGATTCGGGAACGAGTCATCCTGGCAAGGAAGATTCAGACGAAGAGATTCGAAGGGAGGAAGGGACTGTATTCGAATGCCGACATGGAGACGAAGGAGATAAAGGAGTTTTGCGGGATTGATGAAGCAGGGGCAGAGTTGCTGAAGATGGCTATGAGCAAACTTGGACTGTCAGCCCGTGCCTATGATCGAATCCTGAAGGTATCGAGGACAATAGCGGATCTTGCCAGAAGTGAGTCAATACGGTCGGAGCATTTGAGCGAGGCGATTCAGTATAGGAGCTTGGATAGGAATTTTTATAGTGTGTAGCAAACGAGGGTCGAGATACGAGGTACGAAATTCGAAGTTTCAAACATCGCGACTTGCTTTTCGCGCATTTGCTCAAAAATATACCCGAAGCCACAATTCCACCCTTTCTCGGGCCTGACGTGATCCGAATTCCGTTTTCTCTTCCCCAACCAGCACTGACGGCCAGAGGATGAACTCCAGGTTGGTAGCCGGCCTGTAGCCAAGTGAAGCGGAGAGCAAGAAGCTGTTGTCGTTCAGATTGTAAATTGTGAAGATGGAAGGAGTGAAGTACAGCCAGTCGAAGGGCTCCGGCTGACTGACCCTCACATAGAGGTAATCCTTCATCAGCGTGCTGCTTCGGAAATAGGTTTGAGTAACGCCCAATGTCTGCTGGATCGCCGATTGTGTTCCAACGGTGAGACTGTTCAATAGAAAACCATGGTACGATTGGAATTCATCTCTGCTGAACCCGAACCCGTTGTGATAGTATTCTGCGATCACCGTCGTGTTCCACTCATTCAGATACCGAATCCCAATCAGATAATCTACGATGTCGCCTTTCTCTGATTCGAGAAGCCCGTTGGTGATTACGTGGCGGTCAGCGTTCCGAGCAACACCAAGTTCGGCATGGACTTCGAGATTCACTTGAAGGTTCTTGGAAAGATCAATCCCGTATTGCTTCGGCTTGAGCGAGCTGTGATATCCCATCAGATCGATATCGGTGTCCCAAAGCAAGAATGAGAGTTTTAGGGCAACATCCGTATACTTCGCCTCGCCAAAGCGATTGTTAATGGCGGGGCTTCCCGGAATGACCGCCAGAAGGACTGAAAACGATTTGGCGGGTTCACAAAGCCGACCGGATTAAACGCATATCCCTTCCCCCAGTTGTATACACGCTTCCCGGCCTGAGCGGAAAAGGTAAATGAGGGACTATAACTGGCATACGCTTCAAAGATATCAACGCTTGATTCCTGATCGCTGTAATACGTGGCATGCGTCCTGAGTTGAAAACCTAAATCGCTCGTCTTGTATTCGGCATTGAGATACGGCTCAAATCTATACTGTGAAAGATAGGAGGAAACATCTTTGTTATAGAATTGAAGCCTGTAGATCGGTGAGGATTGCAACATGTGAAAAAGGGAATACTTCACATCGAGATTGCCGTTCCACTCGAGTTTCTTCTCCGTCGCGGGTTCAGCAAAGTCCTCTTGAGCGATCGCAAGGACAGGAATCAGGAAGAGGAATGTGAGAGTCCGTCTCATCGTAGATCTCCCAGACGGCCCATGAAGTTGAGAGTGAACACTTCGTCAGGAAACTGGCGCGGCTTGATACTTTCGTAGATCATGAATGACCGGTAGCCTTTGTAGAGGGGACTGTATGTCTCAGTCACAGAAGGTCGAACCAGACCGTTCCCGAAGTCCTTTTCCTGTTTAAATTCCAGCGTCTTGATCAGCATTCCCGTGGCAGAATACGCTTCGATCTTTCGAAGATTCTTCCTCTCTTTCGTCACCCACATTTTGAGCCTGTCATAGGCCACCGTTTTGTTCTTGGCTTTGAGGTCGAGGAGGTACTCGGTGCTCGTCTCCTCTGCAAACGTCGCATCGTATTCAACGGAATACTCAAGTTGCATGATGTCCGCATTGTTAAAGACTCCTCCGACGATCGATTGCAAGCTCGTGATTCGTACAGGTTTCTGTACGTTGGGGATGTACAGCCACATGTTGTCACCCAGCCGCAGTGTGGTGCGACCTTTTTCACTCGCCGGGGCAAGATACAACAGGGCGATCTTATCGTGCCCCTTCTTGATCGTGTAGAATCTGTATTCTCTCTTCGACCCGTTCGGTTCCTCGTTGATGATTTTCCTGTACGCCTCGTACGACTCGGGCATGAGGTTGTCGTCAATGGACTTTAACAGCGCGTTTGCGTCCTGAGCGCGCAGGCTGATACTTTGGAAGAGAATTGCCACAAGAGTGAGAAATGTTTTCATCATCGGTTCCTTACACGTGTCCTAATGCATCGACAGGTTCCAGTTTTGCCGCTTTATAAGCCGGCTGAACGCTCGCGAACAGCGACACCAGCATGACGATCACTACTGTAAGAATGACCTCGCTCGCAGGCACACTCGGGGCGAGTGAGACTTCCATGGGACCGAACTTGAAGTCAATTCTTGTCACATTCATCAGCCATATGATTCCCAATCCGATGAGCATCCCGCCAGCCGTGCTCAACAGGCCCATGGAAAAACCCTCGACCAGGAACATCGAGAGGATGCGGCGGGGAGGCGTTCCGATGGCGGCGATCGTTCCTATCTCGCTGACCCTTTCATAGACGGACATTGTCATGATGTTCAAGATGCTGACAAGCACTATGGAAATGAGAATGAATTTCACCACAATGACCAGCAGATCAACTATGCTTGCAATGCTTGCGAACGGGGAGAGCTGTTCCCAGGTATGAACTTCTTCCACGGCCTGGGGAGAGCCGAAGGTCTGTTTCAAGGCACCATAGACTCTCCCAAGCTCGTCGAACTCTTTCAGCTTAACGGCGACCTCGATGATCTCCGGCTGCTCCATTCTCAGCAGACTCATCGCATCGGTGAAGTGAATATACCCGTCTTTTCCCATCGGGCCCAATACACTCTCAATGACCCCGGCGACACGAACCGGAATGCCATTCACCGAACCGTCTTTGTTCGTGGCGATCAGTACGATTTCATCGCCCATCGTCAGCTCCAAGCCTTTCATGAGATTCTCCGGCACGATAATCTCACCCGGCTCCAAGAAATGATCCTGATTGGGGTCCATACGCCTGATTCTTTTGACAAGATCGGTCACCGTTGCCTGCTCCAATTCGGGCCGAACGGCGCTCAATCGGATATTCGATGTTTGAGCATAGTTGCTGATCAACGCACCCAACTTGATGCGGGGACTGTAGGCCGCAATTTCCGGCATTGCCTGTAACGTACTTTCGACGACGGCATATTCCGCTTCGGAAAGAGAGAGATTAAGCGGCAAATTATCGATGGACTCGACGTACCCTTTCCTGTGAATCTGTAAATCACCGAGAGCCGTATTAGTGATGACGCCAACCATTTGCGTCTTGAATGAAATCGCCAGTCCGCCGAAGACGATCACCAGAACGACACCAAACGCAATGAGGGATGATGTCAGCAGCGTGCGGCGTTTGTAGCGAAAGAGATTCCGAACGGCGATCTTGATAAGATTTGTCATGACTGTCTCCTCTGCTTGTTGTCCTGACTGACGATGACGCCGTCTTCAAGCGTATAGATCAACTCGGCTTCGCCGACGATCTTAGGGTCATGAGTAGAAAAAATGAAGCTCGTGCCAAAGGTCTTCTGCATGTCATGCATGATACTGATGACCTTGAAGGCGGTTGCGTGGTCGAGGTTGGCGGTCGGCTCGTCTGCAAGGACAATCTTGGGGCTCGTGACCAGGGCCCGGGCGATGGCCACCCGCTGCTTCTGTCCCCCCGAAATCTGGTTGGGGTACTTGTCTTTTTGATCGATCATTCCAACTTGCTCAAGGAGCGTGAGAATGCGTTGTCTGCGATCTCGAACCCCGATGTTCTTCAGCATCAGGAGTGGATATTCAACGTTTTCGTAAACGGTCAGAACAGGAATCAGGTTAAAATTCTGGAAGACAAATCCGATGGTGCTGCCTCGAAATGCAGCCGCCTCTGCACGGTCAAGTATTGCGATATCGGTCCCGTTGACGATTACCTTGCCTTGCGTCGGCTTATCCAATGATCCGATCAAGTTGAGAAGGGTCGTCTTTCCGCTGCCGGATGGGCCGATAAACGAGATAAAGGAATGCTTGTCGAGAGAGAGTGTAATGTCCTTCAAGGCCTCTACGGATACTCCGGTTGTGTCATAGATTTTCGTGACGTTTTGAAGTTCGATGAGACTCACTGCTTCTTACCTCATATGTTTTAGACTGTGATTCCTTCGAGCCATTTTACACGCCGATCATTGAAGAAGTTTAAGAAGGAACGTCGGGTAGCAACTTCAAGAATCGCAACATCATCCAATATGATGCAGGAATGCATGCGAAAGATTCGCGGGGATGAATAATAGTGCATGTGTACGGGTCAGCATAGAGTTCAAGGAGCCCGGGGGGAGGGTGCAGAGGAAGGCAAAGTTTCAAACGAAAACAAGGACTTATCCTCTCCGATACTCCGGGTTCTCCCCGCCGGCCTCATTGAGTTACAAGAGTCGGGCTGGTGCGTCTGTGCGATCTTCTTTCTCAACATGAGTCACTACCGTTTCTTGAAACTCGCGTGCCATTTGCGTATATTTTCCAGACAAAGAAAAGGACGATGCTTGTATAACGTTACATTGATTCCGGGGGACGGGATTGGACCTTCCATAGCTGATTCCGCGAAGCGCATCATCGATGCGACGGGAGTCAAGATAGCATGGGATGTCCAAATTGCCGGATCACTGGGCGTTGAGAAATTCAATGATCCGTTGCCGAAACAGGTTCTCGATTCGATCAATAAGAACAAAATCGCTCTGAAAGGGCCCCTGACGACTCCGGTGGGAACGGGGTTCCGGAGCGTAAACGTCGCTCTCCGGAAGGAATTTGACCTCTACATCAATCTTCGGCCTGCGAAATCAATGGCGGGAGTGAAATCGCATTTCGAAAACGTCGATTTGATCGTCTTTCGGGAAAACACCGAAGAATTTTACGCCGGGATCGAACATTATATCGACACAAAGAAAAGCGCCGCTGAAACGATAGGGGTTGTGACTAGGGCGGGGTCGGAGCGAATCGTCAGGGCTGCTTTCGAGTACGCAAAAAAACATGGCCGAAAGAAAGTTACCCTCGTTCACAAGGCCAATATCATGAAGTACACGGGAGGGCTCTTTCTTGAGGTCGGAAGTGCAGTAGCCCAGGACTATCCGAACATCGAATTCAACGACCGCATTATTGACAATATGGCCATGCAGCTGGTCATGAATCCAAACCAGTTCGACGTGATCGTCACGACGAATCTTTTTGGCGATATTCTTTCCGATCTTTGCTCGGGGCTCGTCGGAGGCCTTGGGATGGCTCCCGGAGCAAATATTGGCACAGAGGCGGCAATCTTCGAAGCTGTCCACGGTAGCGCGCCGGACCTTGAAGGGAAGAACCTCGCGAACCCGTGTGCCATCACCCTTGCGGGCGCCATGATGCTGGACCATCTGGGAGAAGTTGACGCCGCGAAGAGAATAGCAACTGCCATAGAAGGTGTCGTCAAGCGAGGGAAAAACGTTACCAGAGATCTGAACCCAAATTCGTTTGTCACAACCACAGAAATGGCGGATGCCATTATTGAGGGGATGCAGTCGGCATCATGAAAAAGAGCGTTGTTGGCGATTTCTACTGGGAGATCATCTTGGTTATATTGAACTTGAACTCATGCCCCGGGTCTTTAAGACCTATTGGCCTGTGGTGCTGATACTCATCGTCTGTTCGATCTTTTTGAAGTCTCAAGCTCGAAAGCATCAGGATTATGAACATCGGCAATATTAATATCGACCGCGCGATCGTTCTTGCCCCGATGGAAGACGTGACGGATATCGCGTTTCGGGTGATCTGTAAGCGTCTTGGAGCGGATATGGTGTACACGGAGTTCGTGAATTCCGAAGGGCTGATCCGGGATTCCGGAAAAACGCGGGACAAGATGCTGTTCTGGCCCGAGGAGCGACCGTTCGGCATTCAGATCTACGGCGGCGAAGAGGCATCGATGGAGGGTGCAAGCAGGATCGCAGAAAGCTTTGAGCCGGACCTCATCGATATCAATTGCGGCTGCTGGGTCAAAGACGTCGCCCTGCGCGGTGCAGGTGCGGGCCTCCTCCGTGATCTTCCCCGGATGGAACGGATTGTGACAACGGTGGTGAAGACTGTCAGCGTCCCGGTAACCGTAAAAACGCGCTTGGGGTGGGACAGTGAGAGCATCCGCATCGTCGATGTTGCAAAGATGCTGGAACAGGCCGGTGTACGGGCTTTGACAATCCACTGCCGAACGCGGGCTCAAGGACACAAAGGAGATCCTGATTTCAGCTTTATTCCGAGCGTCAAGAGAGCCGTTTCGATTCCTATTCTTGTCAACGGAAGCATCGAAACACCCGAGCGGATCAAGGAGGTATTTGATCTGACGGAGTGCGACGGCGTCATGATCGGTCGGGGAGCCATTGACAATCCATGGATTTTCCGGCATGCGCGGCATTTCCTTACCACAGGAGCATTATCGTCCCCCCCGACCTTGAGGGAACGTCTTGAGGTTCTTGAAACGCATTTTCAGCTTTCCGTGCAGGTGAAGGGGGAACGGAAAGGCGTCATCGAGTTCCGAAAACACCTCGCCGGTTACCTGAAGGGATTTCCTCACTCTTCGAGGCTCCGTCAAGAGTTGATGCAATTTGTCGAACAAGAACCGCTCCTCGATCGTATCCGGACGTATTTCGAATTCGTTGAATCAGGCCAGCCGACGGATGCTCTCCTTGCTCAACCGTCATGATGGATAAGAAGCAGGTCGCCGCAGTTCTCGATCAGATGGGGACGCTGCTTGAGCTGCAAAATGCTAATCCTTTCAGAATTCGAGCCTTCCAAAACGCCTCACAGATCATTGAAGGAATCACAGAAGATCTCGACGACCTTGTTGATCGGCAGACTTTGACCGACATTGATGGCATTGGCCAGGGATTGGCGAAGATCATTACTGACCTGGTCAAGACAGGGAGTTCCAGGGAGTACGAGGATCTTCGCAAATCGCTCCCTGCAGGACTTCTTGATATCATTCGAATTCCGGGCCTTGGTCCGAAACGAGTCCGCCTCCTTTATGAGAAGCTCAAGATCGACTCGGTAGAAGCTCTCAAGCGGGCGTGTGAAACACATCAGCTTGCTGAGCTGACGGGCTTCGGGGAGAAGACCGAGCAGAATATCCTCAGGGGAATAGAACGGCTCCGGAAGACGTCCGAAAAGCACCTTGTGCCCAGAGCGGCCGAATCCGCGGAGAAGATGCTCAAGGCGATTTCAAGGCTCAAGGCGGTGAAGCGATGTGAAGTTGCCGGGAGCCTGCGCCGACGCAAAGAAGTGATTGGCGATATTGACATCGTTGCCAGTGTAGAGGAGAAACATCGTGCTTCCATCGTCAAGGTGTTCGTCTCTCAACCGGAGGTCAGCAGCGTCGTCGCCCAAGGGGAGACCAAAGCAACTGTTGTGCTGACGAATGGGATCAATTGCGACCTGCGGCTCGTACGTGACAACGAATATCCTTTTGCCTTGAACTACTTCACAGGATCGAAAGAACACAACGTTGAAATGAGATCCCTGGCGAGAAGAAAGGGGTGGAGTCTGAACGAGTATTCCTTTTCGCTTCTTAAGGGGGCAAAGAAGCAGTCGAGAATTCCGGTTTGCAGGAATGAAGAGGATATCTACAAGGCGCTGGGACTTTCGTATGTTCCCCCGGAATTAAGAGAAAACATGGGGGAATTTGACGCGTCGCGGAAGGGGGCGGTTCCGAAGCTCCTTGAGGAAAAGAACCTGCGCGGAACGTTTCATGTTCATTCCACGTACAGCGACGGAGCAAATTCGCTGGAAGAATTGACGAAAGCGGCCCAGAAGCTTGGCTGGGATTACTGGGGTGTGGCCGACCACAGCCAGATTGCTGTTTATGCGCAGGGGCTGAGTCCGGAAAAAGTAAACGAACAAAGAAGAGAAATCGAAAACCTGAATGCCCGTCTCAAGAACTTCCGCGTCTTTCATGGAACGGAATGCGACATTCTGTCCGACGGCACGCTGGATTATTCGAATGACGTCCTGGCCGGCTTTGAGTATGTAGTGGCTTCGATTCACAGCAAGTTCAACATGAACGAGTCGGAGGGGACCAAGAGACTTATCAAAGCGGTGAGAAATAAATACGTGACGATGATCGGACATCCCACCGGGAGGGTTCTTCTCTCAAGGGACGGGTATCCCTGCGACATGGTTCAGGTCATCGATGCAATGGCGGATTACGGGAAGGCGATCGAGCTGAACGCACATCCATCAAGGCTCGATCCCGATTGGCGGTTGCTCAAATATGCGAAAGAGAAGGGAGTGAAAGTGTTTATCAATCCGGATGCCCATAATGCAGACGGGCTTCGGGATGTCCGGTATGGGGTGGGCGTAGCTCGCAAAGCCTGGCTTGAGGCACGCGATGTGGGCAATGCATGGCCAACTCGTGAAGTAGAGAAGTTTTTTGCAGCAATTCGGGCATAACATTAGGGTTCTTGTGAGCATCTATTCAGCCTTGGAATTCGAAGTCCCAACGATCGCCTATTGTGTTCTTCACCAGCGGCACAAAGGGATTGCGGTTGAGGACTACCGAAAGACCATGACCGATCTCCACCGCCTCATCCGTGAAGAATCGGAATCGATCAACGCCATCTGGAAGAAATACCGGGACGACGTTTCGGCCCATGCAATTCAGACGCAACGGAGTCTGCTTTCTCAGTTCCTTTCGACTCCGCTAAAATCAGACTCAGAGGAGATCGGGAATATCTTGAAAGGTGAGCTCGCCGAGCATGTCAAACGAATCGTTCCATCCGATCCGTTTGGTATCGTGGCTGCGACTGAGGGACAGTTGACGTTTGGCGTTCAAGGCAAGGGGAAATTCAAGACCCTCCTGTCATCCGGCAGAAAGTACATAGCGGACCTTGGGTTTCAGACAGGCAGGGGGCATGCCGATATTTTTGAATCGATGTTTGTTGTGCGGGGAGGCCAGAATCTTGACGTGATTGAACATATCGTGAGAGATCGCGTTGGCATCTATACTCCGGTTCACGGGAAGCATATCCGGGAATTCGACTCCTATGCTAATGCGGCGTATAATCTGATCTATCTTTCGGGGGGCATTGAAGCCGGAGGACGACTTGAAGCTTCCCTCTTTTTCTCGAAAGGCGACACCCGTTACGCGCCGTTCCGTAACGCGCTGCAGGAAGTTTTAGATGGCCTCCAGGAAAGACATCAGTTACCTCATGTTTCTGTGTGGCAGAGGAAGCTGGGATTGGGCGGAGGGAAAGAATTTGTCCTTCGCTTGCGCGGGAGCGATGCGAAGGCTATGGAAGCGGTCATCATGAATCTCCCGGCGCTTGGGCGGAAGGATTTTGTCTCCAAGGCGTTGTACCGGGGGCATCTTGTGTTGAAAGAGATGGTCATGTCATGAAAAGAAAGGAAAACCTGAAAGAGCTGCGGCTCCGGGCAAAAAAGATTGTCGCACGACTCCGGAAGGGATTTCCCGGCGCAAAAACCGCCTTGCGACATCAGAATCCGTTTCAGCTTCTTGTCGCAACGATTCTATCGGCTCAGTGCACCGATGCGAGGGTGAACATGGTGACGCCGGGATTGTTTGCAAAGTATCCCACGGTGGGGCACTTCGCATCGTTGAAGCAGGAGGAACTGGAGGAGGAAATTCGGTCAACCGGATTTTTTCGGAACAAAGCCCGCAGCATCATTGCGGCCTCGAAGAGCATCACCGAGCAGTTTGGCGGTGCAGTGCCGAACACCATGGAGGATCTCCTGAAGTTGGGCGGCGTTGGGCGAAAAACGGCTAATTGTGTTCTGGGCGGAGCATTTGGAATCAACGAAGGAGTTGTTGTCGATACCCATGTGGAGCGACTGTCACAACGGCTGGGCCTCACGACTCAGAAGAGTGCTGAAAAGATCGAGAGAGATCTGATGGAGATAATCCCGCAATCGGACTGGTATGAGCTGAGCAATCTGCTCATCCTGCATGGGCGAAAAGTCTGCAGCGCACGAAAGCCGCGGTGTCCCGAATGTTCTTTGAAACGGCTTTGTCCATCGGCAGATTCGTTTATGAGAACGTTTTGGAAACAGACCTAGCCGACCGTCCTATTGAGATCCTGCTGGAGTTTCTGAATGCATGCTGCACAGAAGTAGAGGATTTTGGAATCGCCGACCCGCCGTTCGACGAGGCGGGTTTTTTCAAACGTGACTTGGCAGAGGGAACACTTGTCTGCCTGTTGTGCAGGGGAGATGGGTCGGCGCATGATGATTCCGAATCCGTAGAGGACAAAGGCGACGAGGGCGATGACGAAGATAACGGCCAGGTACGTAAGCATGAAAGAATATAAGGAAATCTGAACCTGCGAAAAAGGAGAAGGAGATGAACTATCAGGATGCCCTGAATCTTATGCATGAATACACGAAGAACGAGGCGTTGCGGAAACATATGTACGCCGTTGAGGCTGCGATGCGGGCGTATGCAAAGAAATTCGGGGAAGATGAGGAGAAATGGGCCGTCGTGGGACTTCTCCATGACTTCGATTACGAAAAGTATCCGAATGCGCCGGATCATCCGGCCCAGGGATCGAAGGTTCTGGAGGAGAAAGGATATCCGGAGGATATTCGAAGAGCCATTCTGGGTCATGCTGACTACATGAATGTTCCTCGCGACACCCGAATGGCAAAGGTGTTATTTGCGTGTGACGAACTGTGCGGCTTTATCAGTGCGGTAGCCGTGATCCGGCCAAACAAAATCAGGGATCTGGAGGCTTCATCGGTGAAGAAGAAGCTGAAGGACAAGGGATTTGCCAGGAACGTGAACAGGGAAGATATCCAGCGGGGAGTTCAGGAACTTGGTGTCCCGCTCGACGAACATATTCAATTTACGATTGAGGCAATGAAGGTAACGGCTGACAGACTTGGCCTTTAGGTTCATTTATGCAACGTAAACTCGAACCGGAAGTCATGGATACGTGGGAGGATGCTGTTGAATATGACTCCATGGACTTTGCAGAGGTTAACTCGGCATTTGCGGTCCGGGCGGCTGAGATCGGACCGACAGACGGATTGGTTTTGGATGCAGGAACGGGGACGGCAAGAATCCCGATCCTCATGGCGAACATGCGGCAAGGGTGGAGGATTATCGGGATTGATTTGTCAAAGAACATGCTTCTTGTCGGGGCGAGGAACGTGGAGACGGCCAAACTTGCCGAACGGGTTGAACTTCAATTCGTCGATGCCAAGAAATTGCCGTACGTAGATCATCATTTTGACATGGTTGTGTCGAACAGCATCGTCCATCACATACCGGATCCGTTGCTGTTTCTTAGAGAGGTGGGACGTGTTCTTAAGCCAGGTGGGGCACTCCTGATTCGAGATTTATTGCGACCGGTTGATGAGAAGAGTCTTAATGCTCTGGTGGCAACCATAGGCCCCGAATATGATGAACATCAAAAGGCACTTTTTCGTGATTCACTTCACGCGTCGTTTACCATCGATGAAGTATATTCGCTTTCCAAGACCGCCGGACTAGCAGAGGTAAGGGTTTACCAGTCTTCCGATCGGCATTGGACACTCGAAAGATCGTACGGAACATAGATTCAATACTCTATGAAATATGAAATTACATCCTCGGAGTTGAAGCAAAAAATAGAAAAAGGCGAGACAGTTTTTCTTCTGGACGTCCGTGAACCCTATGAGCATGAGTATGTCAATCTGGGGGGCAAACTCATTCCACTTAATCAACTTCGAGTTCGGTTCAAAGAACTCGACCCGGAGCATGAGATTGTTGTTTATTGCCACCGCGGGAATCGAAGCGCCTACGCGGTCAATTTTCTGATCCAAAGGGGTTTTCAGAGGGTTAAGAATCTTGTGGGTGGGATCGACGATTGGTCCCAGCGGGTGGATCAGGATCTTCCAAGATATTAGCGCGTCACTAATCCGGCTCGGATTCTAGTTTTTCCCGCCGGATTTTTTCGAGTTCCACGATACTCACAAGCTTCAGCTTTCCGCGCCCTTCCTTGTAACCGGTCAGGCATTCTCCGCAAATCGGATCCTTCTGCCTGAGGTTTGCTTGACAAGTGCATTCGCCGGGATTCAACATGCATTCCGTGCAACCCGGGTCGGTACAACAATCGTATTTCCCCTCCTTTGCAAGTTTCTCCCGCAGGGCGTCACGTTCAACTGACGTCATCATTGCAAACGGTTTTTCTAAATCTGACCGTGAGGCCTCCCGTGGTTCCGCTTTTCGGCTTTGCGGCTCTTGATCCGTGCAGCCGCTCGCCAAGAAAAGGAGAAAAGTCAGGAAGGCAGCCAGGGCAGGGGGCATCAGTTCAGCCTCTCGAACCTGGCCTGGAAGAAGCGGAGATACTTCGGCTCATATACCATCTTGAGGCCTTTGATCTCGTTGCGACGGTCAAAGACCGCCTCAACGGCTTCTGCTGTCACATCACAATGCGCTTGCGTATAGACCCTGCGCGGAAATGTAAGGCGAACAAGTTCAAGCCTGGGGTAGTAATGGTCGCCGGTCTCCTTGTTCCGGCCGGCTGAGACAATTCCCCGCTCCATCGAACGAATTCCCGATTCGGCGTACAGCTCCGCGGCGAGAGCCTGAGCTGGAAACTCGATCTGCTTGAGATGGGGGAGAAATTTCTTGGCGTTCAGGAAGATCGCGTGCCCGCCCACCGGAAGGACAATGGGAATCCCAATACTCTTGAGCTTCTCTCCGACATATTCGACCTGACCGATTCGGGCCCGAATGTGGTCTTCCCGAACGGCTTCCTCGATCCCTCTGGCCATTGCTTCCATATCGCGTCCGGCAAGGCCACCGTACGTGTGGAGACCTTCATAAACTACTACAAGGTTTCTCGCCTCTTCAAAAATATCCCAATCGTTCACTGCAAGAAATCCTCCGATATTAACAAGAAGATCCTTCTTGCCGCTCATCGTGCATCCGTCGCTGTAGGAGCACATTTCCCGCAGGATAGAGGGGATATCCTTACCTCCCGCAGGTTCTCCATGGACACTGGTTGGCCGCCTGCCATATTTACAGTTGCAGCAGCGGAAAGGTACGGAATCTTCTTCTCGCCGACGTGTCTAATCAAAGTTTCGAGCTTCTGGAGATCGATGTTGCCTTTGAAGGGATGCAAGTTGTCGGGATCATGGGCCTCGTCAATGATCACATCGACGAATGTTCCGCCCGCCAGTTCCTGGTGAAGACGAGTGGTCGTGAAATACATGTTCCCCGGGATCTGGTCGCCCGGTTTGATGAGGATCCTTGAAATAAGGTGTTCGGCCCCCCGGCCCTGGTGTGTCGGGACGAGGTGCTTGTAGCCGTAGTATTTACGGACATTTTCTTCAAGATTGTAGAAATTCTTGCTCCCGGCGTATGCTTCGTCGCCCATCATCATCCCAGCCCACTGATAATCGCTCATGGCGTTCGTGCCGCTGTCTGTGAGAAGGTCGATGTAGACGTCTTCCGACCGAAGGAGAAATGTATTGTACCCCGCTTCTTTGAGAGCCCGTTCGCGAAATTCCGGGGAAGTCATTTTCAGCGGTTCGACGACTTTGATTTTGAAAGGTTCGGCCCAGGAGCGTTTCTTCAATTTTTCCATGCTTGTTCCGAAAGAATTTCGATTTCGATGAGGGTGACAAAGTAATCGAAAATTGAGAGAGAAACAACTGAGTTCAGATCCAGGAAAGTGTCGGTATTGTCTTTTTACACTACCAAAGTGTCCTCTTTCTTGATTTTGAAAATGGGTTGAGGTATCTTTGAACAAATGATCTCGCATGCCGTCCTTGACAAACTTAAATCTCTTGTTGGCCCGCGGAATTATTTTGACTCTCCCGAAGACAAGATAAGTTATTCGTACGACGGTACCCCCCTCCTCCATGAGCTTCCTGAGGCAATTGTTCGTCCCGATTCAGTCGATCAGGTTTCCAGGATTCTCCATCTCGCCAATGCAGAGCAATTCGGCGTCGTGGCGCGGGGAGCAGGTTCCGGCTTAAGCGGGGGCTCAATTCCATCGAAGAATTCCGTTGTTTTGCTGACCAATCATTGGGATTCCATTGAGGAAATTGACGAGCAGAATTTGACTGCCTGGGTTCAACCGGGCGTGATTACGGCCCGCCTCCATGCGGCTGTAGAAAACCTCGGGCTGTTGTATCCCCCCGACCCCGGGAGTGCAAGTATCTGTACGATCGGCGGAAATGTGGCGGAGAACGCCGGGGGATTACGAGGGCTCAAGTATGGCGTCACAAGGAATTATGTGTTGGGCATGGAGGTGGTCCTTGCAAACGGAGAGGTCATTCTCACGGGCGGAAAATCGGTGAAGGATGTCGCGGGCTACAGCCTCAAGGAATGGCTGATTGGATCAGAGGGAACACTGGGGGTTTTTACTCGAATTCTCTTGCGGTTGATTCCGAAGCCGGAAAAAACGAAAACAATGCTTGTCTTCTACGAAAAACTTGCGGATGCTGCTAAGACCGTTTCCGGGATTATCGCTTCAAAAATCACTCCGGCTGCGTTGGAATTTCTTGACAACACGACAATTCAGTGCGTTGAGGATTACGCGCACCTTGGATTACCGAGGAATGCGGAATCGTTGCTCCTGATCGAAGTCGATGGACCAGAAAGCGTTGTGGAGAGCGACAGCACCAAGATCATTGAACTTTGCAGACGTCATAGTGGGAATACGCGGATCGCCTCGAGCGAGACGGAGGCAATGAGGTTGCGGTCGGCCCGCAAAGGAGCATTTTCTGCTCTTGCCCGCGTCCGGCCGACGACCATCCTCGAAGATGCCACTGTACCGCGGAGCGAGGTCGCGCCGATGTTGGAATCGATCGGCCGTATTTCACGGAAATACAATCTGACGTTCGGGAATTTTGGCCATGCAGGAGATGGGAACCTGCACCCGACGTGCCTGACCGACGAGCGGGATCATGATGAGATCCAGCGGGCCGAAAGAGCATTTGAAGAGATTTTTGACGAAGCGATGAAGTTGGGAGGAACGATCACCGGCGAACATGGGACCGGCCTCGCCAAAAAGCGATTTCTTGAACGTCAGGTCGGATCTGCTGCTATCGAAATGATGCGGCAGATCAAAGGAGTTCTGGATCCCAACGGAGTCTTGAATCCCGGAAAGATCTTTTCATTAAAACCGCGGTGTGAAGGACCGCTTCCGAGGAATCAGGAGCAGGTGAAGAGATTCCTGGAGATGGGGGCGTTCATATGAATCACACGCCGGTTGCTCCTCGTGGGGACATTGCACGTCACGTCGGAGAACTGTGGACCTCTTCTCAACGACGGGCTTCGGCAATCCACGAGATTTCGTATCGGGCGTGTTTCAAGCCGCAGGTTCCTCGATTCTTCATTGAACGATTCACAAAAGAAGGGGATGTCGTGTATGACCCCTTCATGGGGCGGGGAACGACGGTTCTTGAGGCCGTCTTGCTTGGCCGAAAGGCAATCGGCAACGACGTCAATCCTCTCAGTCTCATTCTTGTTGAACCACGCCTGGTGATTCCGACGTTTGCGGAGGTTTGCGAGCGGCTGGATCCCATTCAGACCGATCGGAGTCTCAAGGCCGGGATGGATCTCTCAATGTTCTATCACGAGGGGACCCTCTCCGAGTTGCTCTCGCTTCAGCGATTTTTGCAACTTCGGAAAGAATCGGGCAAGGAAGACCATGTGGACCGGTGGATCAGGATGGTTGCCACGAACCGGCTGACCGGTCATTCGCCGGGATTTTTCTCCGTTTACACGCTCCCTCCGAATCAGGCCACGACTCCCACCAGTCAGCGCCGAATCAACAAAGCGAGGGGTCAACGTCCGCCCTATCGCAACGTGAGGAAACTGATTCTCCGCAAGACGGAGCGAATCCTCAGGGCAATCACTCCCCTGGAGCGCCGTCGTCTTGCTCAAGGGGCGGAAAAGGTCACGTTGCTCAACACGGATGCGCGGGGAACAAGCCGGATTGATGGCGAAAGCGTTCAGCTGACTGTAACCTCGCCGCCATTCCTCGACATTGTTGACTATGCAACCGATAACTGGCTTCGATGCTGGTTCAACGGGATCGACGGGAGTGAAATAGGAAAGGCGATCACCAAATCCCGGAGCCTGGACGATTGGATGAATGTCATGAGCGGTGTGTTCGAAGAACTGTACCGCGTGACCAAGCGTGGTGGGCACGTTGCTTTTGAGGTTGGAGAAATCCGAAAGAAGACAATTGAGTTGGAACACTCCGTGATTCCCATAGGCGGGAAGGCCGGTTTTTTTGTTCAAACTGTCTACATCAATCAGCAACAATTTACTAAAACGTCGAATATCTGGGGAATTCGCAACAACGTCGGTGGAACGAATACCAACAGGATCGTTTTGTTTCAAAAACGCTAAGGAGGCGTAACCATGAAAACCATCCTCACAATTACGATACTCGTGCTTGCGTGCCCGGGCCTCTTCAGTCAGGGCGTGCGATCATGCTGCGCGATGTCCTCGTCGCGCCCGACGGAAGCATTTGCCCAGTTGGGTTCGGACGAATCTTTCAGAATGTCACATGCCGAACCGCTCCCGTTCGTTCTTGCAACAGAAAAAGGGACTTGGGTGAAATTCACGACTCCCGACAAAAAGGAGGGGAGGGCCTACGAAGTGTCCCCCAAGAAAAAAACAAATGCAGTCATTTTTGTGATTCACGAATGGTGGGGACTGAACGACTATGTGCGCCAGGAAGCTGAAAACCTTCAGAAAGAGCTTGAGGAGGTGACCGTTCTCGCCCTGGATTTGTACGATGAGAAGGTCGCGACAACCCGGGAGGAAGCTGCAAAGTACATGGGGGAGGTCAAGGAGGATCGGGCGCGCGCAATTATCAAGGGCGCCCTGGATTATGTAGGTCCCAAGGCCCACGTCGGGACAATCGGATGGTGTTTTGGGGGTGGGTGGTCTCTTCAGGCCTCTCTGATTGCAGAGAAACAGGGCAAAGCGTGCGTGATATATTACGGGATGCCCGAGAGTGACGTCAATCGACTCAAGTCGCTCGAAGCGCCGGTTCTCGGGATTTTTGCAAAACAGGACGGATGGATTACTCCAAAGGTTGTTGAAGAGTTTGAACGAAACATGAAAGCGGCGCAGAAAGAGCTCACCGTACGCTGGTACGATGGCGATCATGCGTTTGCCAACCCGAGCAATCCGAAATATGACCAGAAGGCAACGGAAGATGCCTGGAGCCACGTTACCGATTTCTTCAAGACACAACTCAAGTAGCGGAGCGCCGTGTGATTCCCATCCGAGACAGAAACCCGACACGGATCACGCCCTTTGTGAATATTGCGTTCATCGTTGTTAACATCGCAGTATTTCTGTACGAATTTTCGTTGGGACCGAAGGTCGAACTTTTGTTTTTCCGGTTTGGCATAGTCCCCAGCCAGGTGACTTCTGATCTTTCCAACTCTCTCTACGCAGCAGCGTTCCTCCCGTTTTTCACTTCGATGTTCTTGCATGGTGGTTGGCTGCACCTGGGGGGAAACATGCTGTATCTTTGGATCTTTGGGGACAACATTGAAGACAAACTCGGTCATGGGAGGTATGTCGCGTTCTACATCTTATGCGGGTTTGCCGCCGGCGTTGCTCATGTTCTGATTGATCCTCAATCCGGCGTTCCGACCGTGGGCGCCAGTGGAGCTATTTCGGGCGTTCTCGGGGCCTATCTTCTGATGTTTCCGCGCGCACGCGTCATCACGGTAATCCCGATCCTCTTTTTTCTGCAGGTGGCCGAACTCCCGGCCATCCTTGTTCTTGGCTTCTGGTTTGTGATCCAGTTCTTCAACGGTCTTGTTTCTCTCGGCTATCAGACCGGAGGAATGGGCGGGGTTGCGTGGTGGGCACACATTGGGGGTTTTGTAGCGGGCCTTGTGTTGATCCTTCCGTTGAGGAGACACCGCTAATGGGAAATCCAAATCCCCATGCGGTAGGGGCCTTCGAAGGGGTCGATATTCCAAGCTATGATGCGATCATCAACTGTATCCATTGCGGCTTGTGTCTTCCACATTGTCCTACGTACGTGGTTACGGGTTTAGAATCCTCGTCTCCTCGTGGCCGCATTCGGTTGATCAAGTCCGTTGCGGACGGTGACCTCCCGATGACAAAGAAGTTTGCTGAGGAGATGGACTTCTGTCTTGATTGCCAGGCATGCGAGACTGCATGCCCGGCGGGCGTAAAATACGGATCCCTCGTGGAAGCGGCACGAGCACAGATTTTTCAGCAGGGACATGAACCTTGGATCAGGTCCCTGAACAAGAGAATTTTTTTGTCGTGGTTCTTTCGGCAGCCGTCGCGCCTCCACGTGCTCGCCCGGATCCTGAGGCTCGTTGAACGTTCCGGACTACAATCCTTTCTTCAAAGGGTAGGAGTGGTTGGTCTTTTTTCATCCGCCCTGCAAAAGGCTCAGGGACTCTCTCCACCCATTTCCTCCCGGTTCTCAAGTGAAATGCTTCCTGAAGTGTTGACTCCGCCGGGAAGCGTTCGACGGCGAGTAGGTTTTCTCACGGGATGCATCATGGATGTCGCCTATGCGGACGTTAACATGGATACCGTTGATTTGCTTCTGAAGAGCGGCTGTGAAGTTGTTACTCCCAGGGGCCAGGGGTGTTGCGGTTCAGTACAGGCTCACAATGGGGATCCCGTCACAGCCCGATTAC
This sequence comes from Ignavibacteriales bacterium, assembly GCA_016186715.1. Taxonomy (GTDB): domain Bacteria; phylum Bacteroidota; class Ignavibacteria; order UBA10030; family UBA10030. The sequence goes on from JACPLA010000017.1 coordinate 22,478, forward strand.
TTGCCAAAGAAAACATCCTCGTCTTTGAGCGACAGGACCTTGATGCCATTGTAATGAATTCGGCCGGTTGTGGAGCCTACATGAAGGAATACGGACATGTGTTTCAAGGCGATTCCGAATGGTCGGAGAGAGCAGCTGGTGTGGCTCGCCGAGTCAAGGATATCACGGAGTTTCTTGATGAGATAGGGTTTCAGCCGTCAGAACAAAGCCCGTACGTTCGTGGGAAGAGGGTCACGTATCACGATGCGTGTCATCTCGTGCACACACAGAAAATCAGTGAACAGCCGCGGCGCCTGCTGAAGTCAATCCGCGGTCTCGAGTATGTTGAACTACCCGAGGCCTCGTGGTGCTGCGGGAGTGCGGGAATATACAACGTCACGCGGTATGATGATTCAATGAAGTTTCTCCGCCGTAAAATCGAACATATCAAAGAGGCCCGGCCGGATGTGATTGTGACCGGAAATCCTGGGTGCATGGTCCAGATTCAGCATGGTCTTCGGGAGGCGGGGATCAAAGCGGAGCTGGTGCACACCGCAACATTTCTCAGGAGGGCCTGTGAAGCGTAGGAAACTGAGAGCATACCTTTCCGGGGGCATGGAGTATGCTCAGGACGAGGGTGCGGATTGGCGAAGCGACATCGACCAGTGGATCCGCAAGACTCTCGGTCATACGGTCTTCAATCCAAATACGGAGAGCGCAAAGTATCTTTCAAAGCGCATTCCGAATGAGAATTTTCGAAAGCTCAAAGTCGACAATCCTGGTAGGTTCACATCTCTGGTAACGGGGATTGTGGATCTTGATTCACGGGAAATTGCCCGAAAGACAGATTATGTGATATGTTACTGGGATCGGAGCGCGCAACGCGGGGCAGGGACAAAAGGGGAGCTGACCATTGCCCGGCTGTTCAGAAAACCCGTTTACATGGTCACGGAAGTGAAGACCGACAATATTCCGGGGTGGGTTCTTGGGTGCACAACCAGGATCTTTCCGTCGTTTGTCAAGCTAAGACAATTCCTCGAGCGAAAGTATCGGAAACGGTCGTCAGTCCGTCCATGAACGACGGCTGGAATACAAACGGAGGGCCAGATCATGAGTGATCACATCAAAAGACGCGACTTCCTGAAAACGACGGCTGCGATCGGTGCGACGGTTGTAGCTGGAAATGCGACGGTAGCAAGCGAACAGCTGATAGCGCAGGCTAAGAAGGGGTTCAAGCCGGTGGTTATCGCGAGTTCAAATGGTTTGTCCGCGACGGCAAAGGCAATGGAGCTGATCCAAAGCGGGTCCGATGCTTTGGATGCAGTTATTGCCGGTGTGAACATTGTCGAAGACGATCCCGCTGATCACAGCGTCGGATTGGGAGGGCTGCCGAATGAACAGGGAGTCGTCGAGTTAGATGCGTCGGTGATGCATGGTCCGACGGGCAGGGGGGGCGCGGTGGCGTCTCTGAGAAATATCAAGAACCCTTCCAAGGTGGCGAAACTTGTGATGGAGAGGACGGACCATGTGCTTCTCGTAGGTGAGGGAGCGCTTCAGTTTGCCAGGGCCCACGGATTCAGGGAGGTCGATCTTCTTACTGATGAGGCAAGGGAAATCTGGATGAAATGGAAGGAACATCTGAGCCCGCAGGATGATTGGCTTCCGCCGCATGACATCGAATCAAAGGACATCGGAGAAAGCTGGAAAGAATTTTTCAGGACCACGGGGACGATCAACTGCAATGCGGTCGACCTTCGGGGAAACGTATCGGGTTGTACGACGACGAGCGGTCTCTCGTTCAAAATTCCTGGAAGAGTCGGTGATTCACCTATTCTGGGGGCCGGGCTGTATGTCGATAATGCGGTTGGAGCCGCGGGATCCACGGGCAGGGGAGAAGCGAACCTTTTGTCCTGCAGCAGTGTTATGATTGTCGAATATATGCGTCAGGGGAAGTCTCCCGAAGAAGCGTGTTTGATGGCATGCCAGAGGATTTCAGAGCAAACGAGGATGAAACGGCTCCTTGACGACCGGGGACGACCGAATTTTAATGTCAGCTTCTATGCAATCAACCGGATGGGGGAATACGGCTCCGCGGCCATCTGGAGTGGAGCGAAGTTCACCGTGAACACGGGAGAGCAAGAAAGCAGCAGGCTCGATTGTGCGTATCTTTACAAGAAAGAGAATAACTGACCACTATGCCATGGATTGTAACGACGACACTGACGGTCTTTGCACCGCTCGTTCTTATTTACTGGTATCTGGGCAAAAAACTTCTGAATGCCGTGGCGTTGGCCACGACATGGAAACGACAACGTATTCGCCGGGCCGTGTTTGGAGTCATTACCTACGTTAATCTCTTTCCTCTTGTGTTCCTCATAGTGTTTCTTCTTGGAGGGAGAACAAGAGTTCCTGCGTTTTCCGGCGAAAGCCTTCTGATCGATATTCTCCTCGTCTATCCGTTTTGGTTCTCGCTTGTCATAGCGATTCAACTCTTTTGTCTCCTCATCCTGACTGATGTTGCAAAGGTCCTTGCCTTCCCCATCTTTCGTCGGAGAAAAGAAGCGTGGTTGAAGGGACAATCCAAGATTGTCGTTTTTGCCGTCCTTGGAGTAAGTATTTATTCGATGTTTGCGATTATCAAAGACACGTGGACTGTGCGAATCACCGAGAAGGAGTTCAGGTTGCCGGCTCAGGCGGCGCCGCTTGAGGGTGTCACCCTGGTTCATATAGCCGATGTTCAGGGAGATGGTCGGACTACCGTTGCGAAACTTGAACGCTATGTGCAGAAAATCAATGATCTGAAACCCGATGCGGTGCTGTTCGCCGGCGATCTTGTGACCTCAGGAGAAGATTACATCCGGTCATCGGCTGAGATTTTGGGGCGGATCGACGCACGATATGGGATGATTGCGGCCGTTGGAGACCATGACATCTTTTCCAATAAGGCAAAAATATTCGAAGAAATGAGGATGAACGGTTTCTTGATCGCCGACGACACAAGCATGACGATCGACATAAGGGACGTGCCTGTGACCGTCACGTTGTTGACACACACTTATCGACAAAGGCCGCAAGGAGGAGACCTCGAGAGAGCAACGAACGGCGCGAACGGGAAGCTGAAAATCCTTTTGGTCCATCAACCGGCAGAATCGTTGGTTGAGTTTGCCAGGGAGCGGAATTATGACATCTTTCTGGCAGGGCATACGCACGGTGGCGGTATCGCTTTCGGAATTCCAGGGCTCTTCCTGTTTGCTCCGGCGAGCCTGGAATCCCCATATGTCAGCGGATTTTATCAAACGGGATCGATGCTGGTCAGTGTCACCAACGGTCTGGGAATGACCCTGACGCCGATCAGATTTCATGCACCGGCAGAGATCAGCGTCATCCGGCTCGTCAGCTAGTGTCTCGGCACACAAGTTTCTTGAATAAGTCCGCAAAACAAAAGCAGGCAAAACAAACGGATTCGCCCGAATGTACTGCAAGGATTAATTCAAGGAATTTCTGGGACTCGACACTAGTGCCAGACCACATTTGTCGTTTACAATGGCTGAATCATTGACACAGAAAATTACGCAACCGTTGGAGTCGTCCTGGCTTGAGGTGTCCGAGAGGACACTGATTCTTATGAAAGGACCTGACTGTGAGGACTTGCTGCAAAGGATTTCAACGAACGATGTACTGAGTCTCAACAGCGGGCATCCGGTGCAGACCATTCTGACTAACGAACGGGGCCGAATCATCGACGTCGTCGTTGTCGTGAAGCTTCCTCATGGTGATCTGCTCGTGTCGGGTCAGTCAACCGAACCGGAACGAGTGTTGGAGTGGCTGGAGAAGTTTATCATCATGGAAGACGTCAGGGTGACCTCCGTGATCCGTGAGTATCGTCATGTTATCGTGCTCGGCCAACCGCTCAAAGAAACCGCAGGGAAAGGGATTGTGGAATTCAAGGAAGCCCTTGGAAAAGCCTTACTCCAGCATTGTATTGTCCCGACGGCACACTGGCGACAATTCTTGGAGGATGTCCTTGAAAAAAGTGCCGCTCCCATGGATCGGAATGACTATGAAAGCTTCAGGATCGAGAGTCGAATTCCTGCCTGGCCGTTTGAATTATCAGAGAATTTTAATCCGCTGGAAGCGAGACTGGAGCAACTGGTGAGCTGGACGAAAGGCTGCTATGTCGGTCAGGAAGTCATAGCGAGGCTTGATACTTACAAAAAGGTTCAGAAATATCTGACGGTGCTGGAATGTTCCGAAAGACCGGAGGAGATCCCTGTCAGAATGTTTCGTCGGGAGGAAGAAGCGGGCGTTCTCACGAGTGTGGCGGAAGGAAAAGGGGAAGAGGGAGTGCATGGATTGGGGTATGTGAAGTCCGACGTTAAACCAGGAGAAGTTCTTTTGGTAAAATCCGGATCGGGCACACTAGAGGCAAAGGTAAGGGGATAACATGGATTCGTTTGTGATTGTCACAAAATCCGGAAAGCGAGACGTGTACGAGGAGATCCTTCCACAAATCGAGTCACTGATCAGAGACGAAACTGACCTTGTGGCGAACCTTGCGAATACCGCTTCCGTTTTAAGAATGGCGTTTCCAGACAGGATTTCGTGGGTCGGATTTTATCTGGCCAGGGCAAATGAACTTGTCCTTGGACCATTCCAAGGGAAGCCGGCATGTGTACGCGTTCAATTAGGAAGGGGGGTGTGTGGGACGGCGGCACTTTCGCGAAAAACCGTTATTGTTCCAAATGTTGATGAGTTTCCCGGCCATATTGTGTGCGATCCGGACTCCCGATCAGAAATCGTCATTCCCATGCTCCGGGGGGAAAATCTGCTAGCGGTACTGGACGTGGACAGCTCTTCGCTCGGTTCCTTTGACGAAACGGACAAAGAGTACCTCGAAAAAATCGGAAAGCTTTTGGAAAAGAAATTCTAGAATCACGTATTTCCAGACCCCCAAGTATTTCATCTCTTGATTGTCTTAATTTCCAAAATCCAAAGGATTTAACGCAAAGTGTCTAAAGTGATTCAAAGGGCTCCAAAGGCATACAAGAATGCAGATTTTCTTAACAGTCCTGATGCGAGGGCGATACGTATTATCTCGGAGTTTCTGGAGCCGCTACGAAGGTTTCGGTATCAGGGAGTACGGGACACGATTGTTTTCTTCGGGTCTGCCAGAACCAAGCCAATGCGTGAGGTCGCGGCAGCCAGGAGAGCGATCGAGCGGAGGGTCAGAAACTCGAAAAAGGGGGCGACCTCGTTGCGGCAGAAGCTCCGAAAAGCTGAAATTGCCGAGAAGATGTCAGCGTATTACGAAGATGCGGTAGAATTGTCGCGACGACTGACTCGCTGGTCGAAGCATCTCTACCAGGAAAACAGGTTTGTTGTGTGCTCCGGCGGCGGACCCGGGATCATGGAGGCTGCGAACAGGGGGGCTAGCCTGGCCGGAGGGAAATCGATCGGTCTGAATATTAGTCTTCCGTTTGAGCAGAGCCCTAATCGATACATTTCCAAAGAATTCAATTTCGAGTTCCATTACTTCTTCATGCGGAAATTCTGGTTCGTGTATTTAGCAAAGGCGTTTGTCATGTTTCCCGGCGGATATGGAACCTTAGATGAAATGATGGAAGTTCTTACGCTGCTGCAAACTAACAAGATCAAGAAGAAAGTTACTTTAGTGCTCTATGGAAGGGAGTATTGGGAAAAAGTGCTCAGTTTTGAGGAGATGGTGAACCACGGGGTGATTCACCGGCGGGACCTTCGACTCTTTACCTTCGCGGATTCCCCCAAAGAAGCATACGACCATTTGGTTCGCGAGCTGACGAAGAACTACCCGCGCGAAACAGCGGCCGGTTGATTGTGAGTTAAGTTGTGAGTATATTGTCTTCTGTGAGATCCTTTCCGGGGGTGACTTGGATTCGACGGGGATGAGGATGCTCAGGACTGCATACCGTGGTCTCCGTGTCCACGCTAAACAAGCGGTACACCATTAAGTGCCAACTACAACTACGCACTGGCTGCTTAATCTTATTTAAGCAACCCGTTCCTGTGGTTCCTCACCCATCGGGGGCCGCCGGAACGTCGCTCCAGATGGGTTAGTTCTGGCTTGTGCTCGAGGGACCAGAATGAATCCCGGCAACGGGAGCACTTGAGCTGGCATGTGGTCAATCCAGCCTGCCGGAGTTTCCACATGTGAAGACAAAGGGCAGACTATGTATGAAGACGTCCTGCGGGTCTTCTCTTCGGACCGGGGTTCGACTCCCCGCACCTCCACTCAAGCCTTCGTCCTGCGACGAGGGCTTTCTTTTATCCGGACCAACGTATGAGGCAGACCATCCTTGTTGTTGATGATGAACGCGATATTCTTGATTTGCTTAAGTATAATCTCGAAAAGGAAGGCCTCAAAGTCCTGACGGCCTCGAACGGAAAAAAGGCCTGGATACTTGCTCAGACGCATCCGGATTTGATCGTCCTTGATATCATGATGCCGGAAATGGACGGATTGGAAGTCTGCCGAACCAGGAGAGCGTCATTCCCGGTGCACACGTTATCATCATATCCCGTCATATTGAACGCCTGGCGGATCATGCAACGAACATAGCGGAGGACGTGATTTTCATCATTAATGCGCGTATCATCAAGCATCACGCTGACGAACACAAAGCAAGCTGACGGGTATTCACGGTCGCTCTGATAGCCGCGGACGGTCCCAG
>JACPLA010000083.1 GCA_016186715.1 Ignavibacteriales bacterium
CCTGAGCACTCTATCAGCCCAACCAATTCTGTAAATCCTTTAATCCTGAAAATTCTGATTCAGACACCCGCGCAAACAGAAAGACCCATAGCTCAACCGCGACCGCACGCAGTTCACCTATGGGTCCTACCTGCTGTTCAAGCATCGTTCGACAGCGAATGTGTAACCCCTACACACTCCTTGTCTCCTGGGTGCCGCGACATTACGAGAAATTAACGAGAAAGTAAAGCGGAATCAGCCTACCGCAAAAACGGAACCCCGAACCAGGAACCTTGAACCTGAAACCTGTAACCTGAAACCTAATCCCCCTTCATAAAAAACACATCCGACAACTCCGATACCAATAATCCGCCCACCACCACTCCGCCACCAATGACCCCGAGCAGGCCAATCCGCTCCCCCAACGCCACATACGCTATAACGGCGGCAAAGACCGGCTCGATCGAGAATATCACCGCCGCCCTCGTCGGCGTCGTCTCCTTCTGATACCTCGTCTGCACCGTCAGCGTGTACAACGTGGCCAATAACGACAAATACGCCAGCGCCCCCCAGAGCCCCGGGGTCAGATCCAGGAACATCTCCTCGAAAAACACCGCCCACAGCGCGGCCCCCACCGCCGTCACCACGAACTGCAGAAACACAATCTGCCACACGTCCCCCTGCTTCGTGTAAATGTCCAGATACACGATATACAACCCGAACACCGCCGCACAAAACAGCGTCAGCAAATCGCCAACGTTGAACTCCGACCCTTCAGGCGACGTCAGCAAATACAACCCCGCCGTCACCAGCACGACTCCGATGACGTTCCCCGCCTTCGGCGCACGCCGCTCGATCAGGACCTGAAACACCGGCGTGAAAACCACCAGCAACCCCGTGATGAACCCCGATTTCGAGGCGGTCGTGTATGTAAGCCCAACCGTCTGAAATACAAATCCGAGAAACAACAGGAAACCGACAACCAGCCCCCCTTCAAGGGTCTTCCTGGTCATGCTTCCAAGGTTGCGCACAACAAAGGGAAGAAACAACAGAGTGGCTATGGCAAACCGGATGGCAACAAACAGAAGCGGCGAGGAATCGTCAAGCCCGCCTTTGACAACGACAAACGTTCCGCCCCAAATGAGAGTACAGGATAGAAGGTAGAGTTCAGCCCTGGTTCTGATCGTCATTGAATGCGGATTTCACGGATTGACGCGGATTCCGCGGATTGGAGGCTTACAGTGATGGATTCATAAGAGCGATGGATTTAAGAATGAACGGTCGTCAAGTTTCAGAACGACAAAGACCGGAACAGAACGTGCTTTGGACCGGTTCAATCTCAAATCAGAGCGAATCCGCATACGAAGCGAAGAGTTTTCCCCACGGCGATTGCCGCATCCATTTTCGGAAAACGCGCCGGTCCTTGAGCGGCCAGCGGTAATAGTCATGATAAAATTCCGACCCGAAAATGAAGAAATTCACCAGGGGCGTTCGAAAGAAGATGTTCTGCAGGCGTTTGAGCGGACTGAACCAGAGCAGATCTCCCACCAGGCTTGCCCCATTATCCCCTACCGCAAAGTTCCAGTTCACGTTTCGGACATCCTCTCCGATGACCCGAACCTCCCGCGGGTCGCCGCATCCAAGCCCGCGCTGGTGGGCAAGATTGATATACCTGATATCCAAAGGATTGAAACCCATCATCTTTGCCGCAACGGCATCGATGGCGACCTGATCTGCGCTTGCAAGAATCACGTTCTTTTGTTCGGGAATCATGGTCCTGGGACCCGGACCGTTCCCCGCTGTCGTTCCATCCATCACGGCAAAGACGCCCGTATGAATCTCCTTCTGGATGGCAAGTAGGTCAACCAGTGTTTCGTGAATCCAGGAATGCGTGTAGTGCCGATGGAAATGCAGAAGTCCGCCGAACGCGTTCTTCATTGCGCCGGTTGTGGTGGTGTAGATGTGACATTTGACGGTCGGAAGGTGGACGACATTCTTCTTGAAAAAGAAATCAGGAATCCTGATCCCCTCCGGGTATATCTGGTCGAGGACAAGCAAGGGCGTCTTTGGGACAAACGGAACCCATTCCATGTCCCCGTCCTTGAAGTTGAATTTGACGGGAACTCCGTATTTTCGAAAAATCGGGACATATTTGTTCAGGTCTTCGCCCTTGAAGGCATCAGTCACGACCGTTTCGTTCTGGACGCACACCAGGTCGTTCAGTCCCGCCTTCTTCAGGCCCAGAATCGATCCCTCCAGCTGCCATGGCGTCGTGTTTGCCCCGGGGAATGGAAAATGCCATGAAATGTTGTCTTTGAGAATCGTCGGCGCGGCAGGCGCAAGAGCTCGCTGAACTCCTGCCATCTCCATTGCAGTCTGGATGTCTTCAAGGACAGTTTCCGGCTTCGTCTGAACGACGGCAACGACCGGGTCCACTCGGGATAATCCCGTCACTTTCGACGGGGACTTTGGTTCGGGGAATTTCATGAGAAATGGTATTCTTCAAGAGAATCAGTTTCTAGTGTCACATCCAAAAAGGAATCTTGTGTGATCAATACTACTACCATTGTCGAATCTATGCTCCCGTTCTATTTAACCTTTCTTCAAGTTTACTACCGGGGGATCCTCAGATCCCCAGCTGCACACCTGCCTGCGCCCGCCTGCACGCCGCCAAGATTTCGGGGGCTCAGGTACAGGGTTGAAGCAGAAGCATCCGAAAGGTCTAAATCCGGTAATCTTTTTACAGGCTTTTGCCCCGTGCACGAGCCCGTCGAAATCGACGGCAGGTGCGGTGGACGGCTTGATCGTGCGTTTAATTCCGGCACAAATTCTCTCTTTCCCGGATGGTTTCACCACACACGACGTGCCGGAATTTCGGCCCATCCAGGAATTCTCCAATGCCGTGGGGTGGGGATAGCCTTACCACGGGCGTTTCGATTTCGACAGTGTTTTCTTTGCTACTTTCTTTTCCGAAAAGAAAGTAGACATACGGTCTGCAAACCGTTGGATATCGTTGACTCGACGCAGTATGCTCATCCGTCGAGTCCGCATTTTCATTAACCGGCAGTGGCTCAGTTTGAGAGAACGCGTGAGTAAGCCAGGGATCCGTGCGGTCTGCGTCCTGATTTTAGCCCACGAGCGACTCCAGGACCAAATTAAGAAACCACTCATCAAAACCACGTCTTGATTTCGTTGAAATAAATAATCACCACGCAGGCAACAAACCAGGCGGCAACATTGATCATCATCACCGGATCCGATATCAGCATCGCGGTTGGATTGTCGTCGGTCCGTTTTGTTTTCAAAAGATAAAGATACCGAAAAATGCCGAATAAGACAAAGACCGTGGTGAAAATCAGGTTCTCGGTCTTGAAAATTGTGACCGTCCTCTCCGCCACGGTATACAACGCGTAGGAAATTGCCATCCCGGCGGCCGCGATGGTCATCATCTGGTCCACAAAGGTCACATCATATTCCTTCAGGACGGGTCGTCCGCTGAAATCAGAAGTCGCTTGAACGAGAAGCAATTCCCCCCGCCGCTTGGAAATGGCCAGGAAGAGGGAAACGAACAGGGTGCATAACACGAGCCAATGAGAAACCTCGACATCGATGACAAACGCTCCCGCAAGAACTCTCAGCATGAACCCGGCGGCAATGATAAAGACATCCACAAGGATCAGCTGCTTGAGACGAAATGAATACGCGAGATTGAGACCAAAGTACAGGATCGCCACAAACTGAAACGAGCGTGTGAGGGGAATCGCAAGCCAGACGGCAAGGGCGGAGAAGAGAAGGGCGGTGAGAATTGCCTGCGGAATTCCGATCCTCCCCGACGCAACGGGCCTTTCCCGTTTGACCGGATGAAGCCTGTCCGTCTCGCGGTCCGCGATGTCATTCAGGATATAAACGGCACTGGAGAGTAGACAGAACACGACAAATCCAATCGTTTCTGTCCAGAGATAGCCCTCTTCAAACAGGTGTTTGGAAAAAATGAGGGGCGCAAAAAGGAAAAGGTTCTTCACCCATTGTTGCGGCCGGGCAAGCTTAAGGTAGGATCTCACTGTTTGCTGATTGATCAGAACACCGCTGGTTCTTCGTACACACCATAGACCTCTGTGAGCGCCCGGCACATTTCTCCAAGGGTCGCGTAGGCCCTGGTACAATCAAGAAGCGCGGGCATCAGGTTTTTTTCATCGGCGGCGGCCATACGCAGCGCACTGAGGGTTTCTTCGACTCTCTTCTGATGACGGCTTTGCCGAAGATCGGCCAACCGCTTCCGCTGCTTGATCTCCACTTCAGGGGAAATGGCCAGGATCGGAATCTCAATCCTTTCATCCTCCTCGACAAAGTCATTGACTCCCACAATGATTTTTTCCTTTCTGTCCAACTCCTGCTGGTAGCGGTACGCGGCGTCGGCAATTTCTCTTTGGAAGAACCCGGCCTCAATTGCAGGAACGACCCCTCCCAGCGAATCGATTTTCTCGAAGTACTGTTCCGCCTCCTGCTCCATCCTGGATGTGAGCGCCTCAACGAAATAGCTCCCTGCCAGAGGATCGATCGTATTGGCAACCCCGGTTTCATGGGCAAGAATCTGCTGTGTTCGGAGGGCAATCTTGACCGCTTTCTCCGATGGGAGCGCGAGGGTTTCATCCATGGAATTCGTATGCAGCGACTGCGTCCCGCCCAAAACTCCGGCCAACGCCTCGTAGGCCGTCCGGACGATGTTATTTTCCGGTTGCTGGGCAGTCAAGGAACAACCGGCTGTCTGTGTATGGAATCGGAGCATCAATGCTTTCGGATTTTTTGCCCCGTACTTGTCGCGCATCCTCCGTGCCCAGATTCTGCGTGCCGCACGGAACTTCGCGACCTCTTCAAAAAAATCGATATGCGAATTGAAGAAGAATGAAATCCGCGGAACAAATTCGTCCACCCTCAACCCCCGCGCAATGCCCGCCTCTACATACGCAAACCCATCGGCCAGCGTAAATGCCAGCTCCTGCACCGAGGTTGAACCGGCCTCGCGTATGTGATATCCGCTGACGGAGATCGGATTCCATTGCGGAACCTCCTTTCCCATATACTCGAACATGTCAATAATCAACTTCATCGACGGCTCGGGAGGATAAATCCATTCTTTCTGCGCAATGTACTCCTTCAGAATATCAGCCTGAATCGTTCCACGCAGACGCGTGAAGTCAACGCCCTGTTTTTCTGCGACAGCCAGATAGTAGCACATCATCATCGCTGCAGGTGCGTTAATGGTCATGGACGTCGATATGTCTCCGAGATCAATCCCCTTGAACAGCGCCTCCATGTCGGCAAGAGAACTGACGGCCACCCCGCATATGCCGACTTCGCCCTCCGAAAGCGGGTCGTCCGCGTCGCGGCCCATCAGGGTAGGCAGATCAAATGCCACCGAGAGACCCGTTTGACCCCTTCGCAACAAATAGTGATAGCGTTCGTTCGTATCCTCCGGAGTCCCAAATCCCGCAAACTGGCGCATCGTCCAGAGCTTTCCGCGGTACATCGTCGCGTGGATGCCACGGGTGTAAGGAAATTCTCCTGGGAACCCGAGGTCCCGGAGAAAATCCATGTCCTTCACATCCCCCGGCGAATAGAGTGTCTCAATCGGCTCGCCGCTCACCGTCGTGAACTTCAGCTCGCGCTGGCGCCCGCTTGAGCGCACACGCTCCTCCCATTTCTTCCGTTCGGTCCTGATCCTGGAAACGTCATGCTTCATATCCTCACCCTCCGATTCCTGTTATTTACGTACGCCCGAATCTCCTGTCCAGCTCATCAATGGATATCTTTACAACAACGGGCCTCCCATGGGGACATACGTACGGCATGGAAGTTAAAAACAATTGGTCAATCAAGCTAATCATTTCTTGGGTATTCAATCTGTCGCCCGCTTTGATCGCCGCTTTGCACGCGAAAGATTTCGCGAGATTGTCACGCGCGTCAATCGTTGCGTGATGCTCGTTCTGCTTGAACTCATCCAGAAGATCCTGCAGAATCTTCCCCTCGCTCCCGACTCTGACGTCCGCGGGAATTCCCTCGATGACGATCGTATTCTTTCCGAACAGCTTCAAAACAAATCCCAGGGTTTCGAGATGCGGCAAAAGTTCCTTTACGAGGACATAATCTGCCGGAGCCATTTGGAGCGTCTGTGGAAAGAGGAGCTGCTGGGACGACGGAAGACTGTTTTCAAAATTCGCCAGGGACTTTTCATACAAAATCCGCTCGTGCGCAACGTGCTGATCGACGATCATCAGCCCCGTCTTGATCTGCGACAGGATGTACTTGTTATGAACCTGCCAGATGGCTCTTCCTCCCGCCCCCGCCTCCGTCGTCCCGGGCACGGTTTCTTGTTGCACAATCCGCTCGCCGGCAGAAGATTGAAGGATCGGGGCAAAGGAGTTGATTGCAACGCCCTCCTGAAAAGACCGCGCCCGCTTGAACAACTGCTCCAAATCAACTTGATCCGGTATGGACATCCCCGCCGGCTGGGACCCGCCAGGGAGGGCCGCATGCCCCGGAACAAACGAAGGGCGTCCAAACCGGAGCCGTCCCTCGATCCCGCCTTCCTCTCCCGCCGAAACAGAAAGAGAAGGCACCAAATCGTTCGTTGCCAGTGCGCGTTTCACGACGGAGAGAACAAACCGATAGACATTCGATTCGTTCTCAAACTTGACCTCCATCTTCGACGGATGAACGTTCACATCCACCTTGCGGGGATCAATCGAGAGGTTCAGGATGAAGAAGGGGAACGTTCCCTTGATCAGGAGGTGCTCATACGCCTGAAACACTGCGTGATTGATCGCCCGGCTGAGGATAAATCGTCGATTCAAGAACAGATACTGTTCGGATCGATTTCTTTTTGCGAAGTCCGGTCTCCCGATGAATCCGTCGACGGTCAAGTAGTCCGTTTTTTCCGAAATACGGACCAGCTGGCTTGATTGCTTCTCACCCAGCACGTCTCTCACCCTTTCTTCGAATGACCTCGGGCGGACATCAAGAATCGTTTCGTCATCGCTGATGTAATGCCAGGAGACTTCGGGATATGCAAACGCCATTCTGGTCACGACTTCCGTCACATTCCTTCGCTCAGTCTGCTGCGACTTGAGGAAATTCCGCCGCGCAGGGGTATTGTAAAAGAGGTTCTTCACCGTTACGATGGTGCCCGGTTCACACACGGTCCTGGAAGTTTCCTTCAACTCATCTCCCTCAACCCGCACCAACGTGCCAAGGTCATCCCCGATTCGGCGCGTCTTCAACTCGACCTGAGCAACGGCCCCGATCGAGGCCAGAGCTTCCCCGCGAAACCCCAGCGTATGGATGTTCTCGAGATCCTCCGACGTGCTGATCTTGCTTGTGGCGTGGCGCTGGAAGGCAAGCGCGGCATCTTCATCCGACATCCCTTCCCCGTTGTCGCCTACCTGGATCATTGACTTCCCGGCATCCTTAATCAGTACCGTGACCCTGGACGCTCCCGCATCAAGGGCGTTCTCCAACAACTCCTTGACGGCCGAAGCCGGACGCTGGACAACTTCTCCCGCCGCGATCTTATTCGCTATCTCACTCTTCAGTATGTGGATTTTGGCCGGCATTCAGCGAAGCACTCCGCTCAAGAACAAGTACACATAGATAATGATCGCAAAAATGACACCCCAGACAATCACCGGCCTTGGTTTCTTCCGGTGGGCCCGTCGTTCCGTCTCAAACCGGCGTTTGAATTTCTCCGCAGGGTCCTTGTCGGGTTCGTAGAACCGCGGGAGATACTCGAACTTACGGTATGGAGGTCTTCGGAAAAACATCAGAAAATCAGTCTGTAGGACGGGACGCCCGCCTGCCCTATGGAATCCTTCGGGACGGGCAGGCTGTCCCGTCCCAGGAGCCTCTCCGATCTGATCACTGTGGTCGGGTCGGCGGTCGGGCCTGCAAAAGGTTCTACGACTTCTTCACAACTCCAATTCCCGGGGATTGTTCAGCACATACCAGATGGTTCGCTCAAGCTCGGCCTCATCACGAATAACGCGGTCATAGCTTTCATCCTACCAGAATGAACCGGAGCGGCCTAGAATTCTGTTCGCACGGAGCGCCGTGTATTTCTTCAGCGAACCCAGGACAATGGCAAGTCTGTAGGACGGGACGCCCGCCTGCCCTATGGAATCCTTCGGGACGGGCAGGCTGTCCCGTCCCACAAGCCTCTCAGGCCTCATCAATGTGGTCGGGTCAGCGGTCGGGCCTGCAAAAGGTTCTACGACTTCTTCACAACTCCAATTCCCGGTCGATCCGGAAGCATGAGCTTACCTTTCACAACCTGCACACCGTCAAACGGATCATTTGTCGTGAGAACAGCGCCGTCCAGATCTGCGTAATCGATCAGCGGTGAAAACTGAGCCGCAGCCGAGATTGCAACGGAGCTCTCGATCATACAGCCCGCCATGATCTTCAGTCCGCATGCCCGCGCCGTGGCAACCATCTGCAACGCCTCGCGTAATCCGGTGCATTTCATCAGCTTGATATTGATCCCATCAAACACTCCCCGAAGATCCGGAACATCGTGCAGCCGGATGGAATTCTCATCTGCCACCAGCGGGAGGTTGACCCGTTCCCTGACCCAGGCCGTCCCTGAGAGATCGGAAGCGGGCAACGGTTGTTCGACAAATTCCACTCCTTCTTGTTCGAGCCATTTGATTTTCTCAACAGCGGCTTCTTTTGTCTTCCATCCCTCGTTGGCATCGACCCGCAAGGCCTTCTTTGTCACCTTGCGAACCGTCCGAATGATTTCTTCATCGTTAGAACCGCCGAGTTTGACTTTGAGAATCGGATAATCCCCGGCTTCTCTGACTTTTTGCTCAAGAACCTCCGGCTTATCGATCCCGATGGTAAAGGAGGTGAGAGGGGTTTTCATCTTGTCCAATCCCCAATACTTATAAAGCGGAAGTCCGAGTTTTTTTCCGATCCAATCATGGAGGGCGATATCCACAGCGGCTTTGGCAGAGGTGTTTCCTTCCGCCGCAGAGTTGACCGAATTCAGAATTTCCTCCAGCTGGAACGGATCCTGAAACCGGGAGACATCCAGGCCGTTGAGGAAGCGGCTTACGGTCTCGACGCTTTCGCCGTATCTGCCCGAGGGCGAAGCTTCTCCGTATCCGGTAATCCCGTCGTGTTCCAGTTCAACAATAACGATGGGGGAAACATCCCGCGAACTCCGCGAAATGGTAAATGTGTGTTTCAGCTTCAGGTCAAATTGTGAGAATGTGATTTTCATAAGGATTTTCTTTCGAAAATCTTGAAAGGTTCAGATCATTGCAAGCGTTTGGACGCCGCAAGTTCATCAAGCTGACCGGAAGCGACCTATCACAGTCCTGTGTCATTGCGAGCGTTCTTTGCGAAGCAATCTATCATGTGCCCCCTTCACGCTCATAAAAGATTGCTTCGTCGTCCGCCAGAGGCGAACTCCTCGCAATGACATGACACAATTTGTCACTGCGAGCGTTGTATGCGAAGCAGAGGCAATGTCGAATATCGAATGCTGAATGTTGAAAGTAGCAGTATCATCACTCAAACAGCGCATCGACGAACGCTTTCCTGTCAAACGGCTGAAGGTCGTCCATTTGCTCTCCCACGCCGATGTATTTCACAGGAATTTTCAACTCATGGCTGACGGCGAGAACGATTCCTCCCTTGGCGGTCCCATCCAGTTTTGTCAGAACGATCCCGGTCACGTTCGCGGCATCGACGAACTGACGGGCCTGCTGAAGGGCGTTCTGCCCTGTATTGGCATCCAGCACAAGAAGAGTCTCATGCGGAGCACCCGATAATTTCTTGTCGAGAACACGGCGGATTTTTTTTAGCTCCTCCATCAGGTTTACCTTTGTA
>JACPLA010000031.1 GCA_016186715.1 Ignavibacteriales bacterium
TGCTGTATGAGAAACGAGACAATGCTGTTGCTGTCTCGCCACGGCTTATCCGATGCTCCAACGACCGCAATCGTTCTTGCAGATTTCAGCACGGTGCGAATCGCTTTATCATCCTCGAGAGGCATCGGATTTCCTACGCAGGTAGCGTCTCGCCGGAATACGACTCAATGGGCGGGCACGAACAGAAGAGATTCCTGTCCCCGTAAGTGTTGTTGATCCGTCCCACCGGAATCCAGAACTTGTTTTCCTTCAGCGCATCAACCGGAAACACGGCCTTTTCCCGCGAATACCGATGGTTCCACGGTCCGGCGACTGCTTCGGCGGCCGTGTGCGGGGCGTTCTTCAGCACGTTATCAGTGTGGTCCGCTTTTCCCTCCGCAATCTCCTGAATCTCCAGGCGGATTGCCCTCATAGCCTCGACAAATCGGTCCAACTCTCCTTTCGGTTCGCTCTCAGTCGGTTCAATCATCAGGACACCGGCGAGCGGAAAGGAGACGGTGGGTGCATGGAAACCATAGTCCATCAGCCGCTTGGCGATGTCTTCAACATCCACGTTCAGATCTTTGAAGGCCTTCATGTTGAGAATAAACTCGTGGCCGACACGACCGTTCCTTCCCTGATACAGCGCAGGATAGTGGTGCTCGAGTTTGGATTTCAGATAGTTTGCGTTGAGAATGGCGTATTGCGTCGAAGCCGTCAACCCCCGCGCCCCAAGCATTCTGATATAACCATACGAAATGAGCAGGATGCTTGAGCTCCCCCAGGGAGTCGCAGCAACTGCCGGAATTGCCTTTGATCCTCCGGTCTTTGCCAAAGGATGACCCGGAAGGTATGGAGCAAGCTCTCGCGTGACACAGATCGGACCCATACCGGGGCCGCCGCCGCCGTGCGGAATGGCGAAAGTTTTGTGGAGATTAATATGACAGACGTCCGCCCCGATGATCGCGGGACTCGTCAATCCGACCTGAGCATTCAGATTCGCTCCGTCCATGTAAACAAACCCCCCATTCTCATGGACAATGTCACAAATCTCCCTGATCCGCTCTTCAAAAATCCCGTACGTGGATGGATAGGTCACCATCAGCGCCGCGAGGGTCTTCTTATGCAATTCTGCCTTTCCCCGAAGATCATCGACATCAATGTTGCCCATTTCGTCACAGTTCACAACGACGACGTTCATTCCCGCCATCACCGCACTCGCGGGATTGGTCCCGTGTGCGGAGGCAGGGATCAGAGTAACGGTTCGTTCCGGCTGACCGTGATCCCGGTGGTGGGCTCGAATGACCATCAATCCGGTAAATTCCCCCTGAGCTCCCGAATTCGGCTGAAGCGATGCGGCAGCAAGGCCGGTGATCTCGCACAAGGCCTTTTCCAGCTCGGAAAAAATCAACCGATATCCTTCTGTCTGCTCAAGCGGGGCGAACGGATGGACATTGGCAAATTCCGGCCAGCTTACAGGCAATAATTCCGTTGCAGCATTCAGCTTCATCGTGCAGGAGCCAAGCGGGATCATCGAGTGCATGAGAGACAGGTCACGGTTTTCCAGCTTCTTCAGATACCGCATCATCTCCGTTTCGGAATGATGCGAATTAAAGACCGGATGTTGCAGATACGCACTTGTTCTTTCCAACGGTTTCGGATAAGAGATGTCGAGATTGGAGTATTTCGTCTCCGGATTCCCCGACGAAGTTCTCACCTTCTTTATAGCGGCAAAGACACCGATCAGCTCGATGACATCGGCCGCCGTCGTTGTTTCATCAAGAGAAATACCGATCGTCTTTTTGTCGATCGCGCGCAGATTATAGCCTGCCTTCGCGGCGGCAGACAGAACCGGACCGCTCTCCGGAACAGAGACCCTGATCGTATCAAAGTACACGTCGTTCAGCTGATTGTATCCCAGTGCGACAAGTTCGGATTCGAGGATCCGCGTGAGGCGATGCACCCGGGAGGCAATCCGCCTGAGGCCGTTGGGGCCGTGATAAACTCCAAACATCCCCGCCATGACGGCCAGCAGCGCCTGGGCGGTGCAGATGTTCGATGTCGCTTTCTCCCGCCGGATATGTTGTTCGCGTGTCTGGAGGGTCATCCGATAGGCCCGCTTTCCATGAGCGTCAATCGAAACGCCAATGATGCGTCCCGGCATCGTCCGGATGTGCTCGCCGTTCGTCGCAAAGTACCCCGCATGAGGACCCCCGAATCCCATGGGGACGCCAAAACGCTGAGAGTTTCCAACAACCACATCCGCCCCGAACTCGCCGGGCGGCTTGAGAAGCGCAAGGCTGAGAAGGTCCGCAGCAACAGCGACCAGCCCCCCGTGTTTGTGTACGGTTCCGATGAACGGTTCATAATCAAACACAGCGCCGTCGGCATCCGGGTATTGCAGGAGTGCGCCAAAGAAGGATCGGTCGTACTCGACGGACTCGTGATTTCCGACAACGAGATTGATGTCCAGGGGAAGAGCCCGTGTGCGGAGGACTTCGATCGTTTGAACAAAGAGTTTCTCAGAAACAAAAAACTTGTTCCGGGGACTCCCATTTATCCCCCTGCTGACGATTCCATGCATCATGGACATGGCCTCAGCCGCAGCCGTCCCCTCATCAAGCAGCGAGGCATTGGCAACTTCCATGCCCGTGAGGTCGATGATCATGGTCTGATAATTCAGTAATGCCTCGAGACGGCCCTGGGAAATCTCGGCCTGGTAGGGGGTGTATTGCGTGTACCAACCGGGGTTCTCAAAAACATTTCTCCTCAGGACCGACGGAGTGACTGTCCCGTAAAATCCCTGCCCCAGACAGGATTTCAAAGCGTCGTTCTTCCGTGCAATCGCTCTGAGATGCTCAAGATATGAGTGTTCAGACATGGGTTCAGGAAGCTGCAGGGGTTCTTTCTGACGAATTCCTGACGGGATCGTCTGGTCAATGAGTTCCTCCAGCGACCCTGCTCCGACGGTCTTGAGCATCGATTCGAGTTCGTCGGGCCTGGGGCCAATGTGACGTTCGGCGAATTGTTCTGTGGGAGAGTGGTTCATTGTTTGTATCTGGAGGTCTGAATTCGTTCGAGCGCCTGAAACGCGGCAGATTGCTCCGCGTCCTTCTTACTTTTCCCCGTTCCGATTCCATACCGGCGGTTCCCCACCATCACCTCGACCGTGAACCGTCGGTCATGGTCCGGCCCTTCTTCCTTTACAATCACATAGCGGGGAACGCCAAGCGATCTGGCCTGAACGTATTCGAGAAGGGCGCTCTTGTAATTATCGTCTGTTAAAGCCGTTTCAATAATTTCGGGCCTTGCGAGGATTGTCCTTTGCACGAACCGGCGTGCCTGCTCAAGTCCTCCGTCAAGATATACGGCGCCGATGATCGCTTCAAACGCGTCCGTCAGGATCGACTCCGACCCCTGATCGATCGACTGTGCCGCGCTCGTGCTGAGAAGCAGGAAATCCGAAATACGGAGCTCCCGCGCCCGTTCAGCAAGGATACGACGGTTCACAAGCCGGGACCGGACTTTGGTCAGGTCTCCTTCTTCCATCGTTGGATGATGGAGGTGAAGATGTTCGGCAACGAGAAAACTCAGGATGGCATCGCCGAGGAACTCCAGTCGTTCATTCGAACGCCATCCTCCCTCCATGTTCTGAAGAAAGGATCGATGGAGCAGCGCTTCAAAAAAGAAGTCCCACGTACGGGGACGGTAGCCGATGGCCTTCTCGAATCCGCGTGCGTCAAAGCTTTTCAGAATCGAAGCTGGAAGAGGCTTGCGGCTGACGATTCGGCCGTTTCTCGATCGACCGAAGGTCAGGAGTTGGCGAATAGCATTGACAACGTTGTGCACTTCGAGGTCCGCTCTCTCAAGTCAACGGCTATTGCCGGTATTTCTTGAAGAGGATCGTTGCATTGTGGCCGCCGAATCCGAACGTATTGCTGATCGCTACAGGAACCTCCCAGTCCTTCGACTGATTGGGGACATAATTGAGGTCACAATCCGGATCCGGCGTTTCGTAATTGATGGTTGGGTGCACCTTGTCGTGGTACACGGACAACACGGTCACAACCGACTCCACGGCGCCTGCGGCGCCAAGGAGGTGACCGATCATGGATTTCGTTGAATTGACGGCCATCGAATAAGCGTGACGGCCAAAGACCGTTTTGATGGCAGCGGATTCGTTCTTATCCCCCACGGGAGTTGACGTGCCGTGGGTGTTTACATAGGCGACTTCTTCCGGTTGCAACGATGCATCTTTGAGCGCCATGCGCATGGACCGGACCGCTCCTTCTCCGCCGGGGGCCGGTTCTGTGATATGGTGGGCGTCAGCCGTAAACCCGATCCCTCCAATCTCCGCGTAAATCCTCGCGCCCCGCTTCACCGCGTGGCCCAGCTCTTCAAGAAGGAGAATCCCGGCGCCTTCTCCCATCACAAATCCGTCCCGATCCTTATCGAAGGGGCGGCTTGCCTTCCCGGGATCCTCGTTCCGCGTCGACAGCGCTTTCATGGCATTGAAGCCACCGATGCCCATGGGACACACGGCCGCCTCCGCTCCCCCGCTGACCATGATATCTGCGTCGCCGCGCTGAATCAGTATGAACGCATCGCCGATGGCATGTGATGACGTCGAGCAGGCAGACGTTGTCGCGTAGTTTGGCCCCTTCAACCCATACTTCATTGAGATGCGGCCGGGAGCAATGTCGGAAATCATCATTGGTATGAAGAATGGGCTGATGCGGTGCGGACCCTTGTTTTCCCAGAGCGTCTCCTGCTGCTTGTGGTATGTCCACATCCCTCCGATTCCCGAGCCGACAATCACGCCTATCCGGTTCCTGTCTTCCTTTTCGAAATCAATCCCGGAGTCTCTCCTTGCCAATTCTGCCGAGGCAAGAGCGTACTGCGTAAACGGATCGCATCGTTGGGCCAGCTTCCGGTCCATGTACTGGAGCGGATCGAAGCCCTTAAGCTCGCAGGCAAACTTCGTATCGTAGCTGGACGCGTCAAAATACGTGATCGGTCCCGCGCCGCTTTTTCCCGCCAGGAGACTTTCCCAGAATTCTCCCACGGTCAACCCAATCGGCGTCACAGCACCCATTCCAGTAACAACAACCCGCCTCTGTTCTCCGTTAAACGCCATGACCTTCACTTTGCGATGTTAGAGTAAAGAACGACTCGGTCCGATGGTGTTATCCCTCCGACGTCACAACTTCATGATTCTTCAGGAAGCCTTGCCTTTCAAATATTTGATCGCGTCTCCAACCGTGGCAATCTTCTCCGCGTCCTCGTCCGGAATCTGAATGTTGAACGCCTTTTCAAATTCCATGACAAGCTCCACCGTGTCCAGAGAATCTGCACCAAGGTCGTTCGTGAACGATGCTTCAGGGGTTATCTGACCCTCGTCAACTCCAAGCTTGGAGACGATGATCTCTTTCACTTTCGCATCAATGTCTGCCATAGGGGGCTCCTTTGAGATAATGAAGAATGATTGAACTCTTTCGTTACATGACCAAGCCGCCGTCCACGCACAGGACCTGTCCCGTCATATATCCGGACGCCGGTGACGCGAGGAAGACCACAACGCTCGCTATTTCCTCAGGTTTTGCCGTCCGCTTCAGAGGTACCAAGCCCAACAGAGCTTCTTTCTGCTGCGCCGTCAGCTTCTCCGTCATTTCGGTGTCGACAAAGCCCGGGGCGACGGCATTAACCCGGATATTCCGGGAAGCCAGTTCTTTCGCAAGAGTTTTGGTCATGCCGATCATGCCTGCTTTGGCGGCGGCGTAATTTGTCTGTCCCGGATTGCCAATGACCCCGGCGATGGAACTGATGTTTACGATCACACCCTCCCTTTGACTCATCATCTGCCGGCAGACTGCCTTGGAAAAATTGAATGCACTCTTCAGGTTCGTATCAATGACGTCGTCCCAATCCTGTTCGCTCATTCTCATCAGGAGCGTGTCCTTGGTGATCCCCGCGTTGTTCACCAAAATGTCGAGCCGCTGAAATTCCTTCAGGGCGCCGTCAACAACCTTGTTGGCTTCGTCAAAACTCTTCGCGTCCGACTGAACAGCGAGCGCTTTTCTTCCTTTTTTCTGAACCGTCTTCACTGTCTCATCTGCAGCTGCCGAGGCGCTCTTATACGTAAAAACAATATGGGCTCCGGCATCCGCCAACGCCGAGGCAATCGCTCTGCCAATGCCCCTCGATCCGCCCGTAATCAATGCGACTTTGTTTTCAAGCACACTCATCGAGCGCTCTCAGAAACACCGACGACATCGGCCGCCTTCTCAATGCCCCTCGTCTGAACGCTTCCGTCAATCCGCTTCACCAATCCCTGGAGGACTTTGCCGGGGCCGACCTCGACAAAAACTCCCGCTCCATCGGCAACCATGTTCTTGATGGTTTCTTCCCAGCGAACAGGTCGCGTGAGTTGCTCAAACAACAATTGCCGGATCTCGGCGGATTTGTAAACGGGCCTGGCCGTTACATTGGCGTAGACAGGGACCGTTGCATCCCGGATCGTCGTCTTTTCGAGCGCTTCTTTCAATCCGTCTCCCGCTGAGGCCATCAAAGGAGAATGGAATGCTCCGCTGACCTGGAGTTCTTTCACAAGTTTTACGCCGCGGGCCCTGCAAAGCTCCATGGCCCTGCGAACACCGTCGACAGAACCCGAGATCACGATCTGACCAGGCGAGTTCAAGTTGGCTGCCTGAACCACGCCGGCCGGAGACGCTTCTCGACAGACCTCGTTCACCGCTTCGGCTTCAAGTCCTATGACAGCCGCCATCGTCCCCGGTTGTTCGACTCCGGCCTTCTGCATGAGTTCGCCCCGGAGGCGAACGAGCCTCAGTCCGTCCTCAAACGACAGTGCGCCGGCATGCACGAGTGCTGAATATTCACCCAGTGAATGTCCTGCCGCCATCTCGGCTTCCTCCCCGCGATAGAGGCGCGACAAGACGACACTGTGGAGAAAAATAGCCGGCTGCGTGTTCTTCGTTTTTTTCAGCTCTTCTTCCGGACCGTCAAAACAAATTCTCGAGAGAGAAACGCCCAGCACATCATCCGCCTGACGAAAAAGCGCCGCGGCTTCCTGGCTCTGATCAAAAAGATCTTTGCCCATGCCGACATACTGCGAACCCTGACCCGGAAAAACAAACGCGGTTTTCGTCATGACGTTACGGCTTGGATGGATTGGCCAGCGACCATTTCACGAGGACGGCCCCCCATGTATAACCTGCGCCGAAGCTCGAGAGAACGATGTTCTGCCCACGCTTCAGTTTACCGCATTGCCACCACTCCGACAAACAAAGCGGAATGGTTGCCGCCGTGGTGTTACCGTATTTGTCGATATTGATCATCACCTTGGCACGATCGAGTCCCATCCGATCGGCCGTGGCGTCGATAATCCGCTGGTTTGCCTGGTGGGGGACCAGCCACGCGACGTCCTCGCCTTTCAAC
This sequence comes from Ignavibacteriales bacterium, assembly GCA_016186715.1. Lineage (GTDB taxonomy): Bacteria > Bacteroidota > Ignavibacteria > UBA10030 > UBA10030. The sequence continues at coordinate 7,435 of JACPLA010000031.1, forward strand.
CCGTTCCTTTCCATGACCTCAGCCGACACTTCCGCCATCCCGATCACGGCCACCTTGAAGACCGCCTTCCCATCCTGAAAAATATAGTGCATCTTGTTGTCGACGGTCTGGTGTGACGCGGGATTGAGGCTTCCTCCGCCCTTCATATAGAGATAGTCCCCGCCAGTTCCGTCGGAGTACAGTCTGTGGTCAAGAAGACCGTAGCCGGGATCTTCGCTCGGTTCCAGCAACACCGCCCCCCCCGCATCTCCGAAGAGAATACAGGTGTTCCGATCTGTGTAGTCGACAATGCTGCTCATTTTGTCTGCCCCGATGACCAGAACCTTGGAATAAGATCCGCTTTCAATGAACTGGGCACCCAGGACGAGGGAATAAAGAAATCCGGAACACGCGGCCGAGACATCGAATCCCCACGCCTTTTTTGCACCGATCTTTTCCTGTACGATGCAGGCCGTTGCAGGAAAAAACATATCAGGGGTCACGGTGGCGACGATGACGACTTCGGCGTCCTCGACGGTTTTCCCGCTGGTCGCGACCAGGTTCTCGACGGCCCCGATACAAAGGTCCGAGGTCGCACCGTGTTCAAGAATGCGGCGCTCCCGGATTCCGGTCCGCGTCCTGATCCACTCGTCATTCGTGTCGACCATCTTTTCGAGATCGGCATTGGTGAGGATCTTTTCGGGAGCGAAGTGTCCGACCGCCGTGATTGTTGCTCGTCGTTTTTTCATTTTCATGGATGCGCGGGCATCGAAATGGTATCGCCGGCCAGCGCTCGATGAGTCACACTGTCCGCCAGTGTCTGTTCAATGTGCTTGTTGATATCGGCCGTGGCCAGTTCTGCCGCCTTTAAAATCATGTTCTTGATGGCTTTCGGAGTCGACGTTCCATGACCGATGATCGAAACGCCGTTGACGCCGAGAACGGGCACCCCGCCATACTCTTCATAATCCATCTCTTTAAAGACGGCTTTCAGGGTTCCCCGAACCAATCCTAACATCCCCTTTCGCAGAATGTTCTTCTCGGCATAACTCTTCAACCGGGCTTTCAGAAAGGAAGGAACACTTTCCGCAAATTTCAAGATCGCGTTTCCCACGAATCCGTCGCAAACGACGACCTGGATTCTTCCTGTCAACACGTCCCTCCCTTCGACGTTTCCGGCAAAATTCAGCCGGCTTGCTTTCAGCAGCTTATAGGCATCACGAACCACTTCATTCCCCTTGGATTCCTCTTCACCGACGTTGAGCAATCCGACCAGGGGGTTGTCATATTTGAAGATCTTTTTGGCGTAAATGCTCCCCATAACCGCAAACTCATACAAATGCTGCGGCCGGCAATCGACGTTGGTCCCCGCATCGACCAGGAGGCAGACTCCTTTTTCCGTTGGAAAGAATGCTCCGATGGTTGGCCGGCTGACCCCCTTCACTCTTCCAAGAATCAGCGTGGAGGCCGAAAGAACCGCCCCCGTATTTCCGGCGCTGACAAACGCGTCTGCTTTTCCTTCTTTATGAAGGTTCATGCCGACGGCAAGCGAGGAGTCTTTCTTCTGCTTCAGAGCTGCGGTCGGAGAATCCTCCATCGTGATGACCTCCGGGGCATTGACCACCGAAATCGGGAGGCCTGCGATCTCGGCTCCCCTGAGGTGTTTTTGTATCTCCTCCTCTTTCCCGACCAGAACGATGGAGAAGGCGTTCTGCGACTCTTGCAGTCCGAGGATGGAGCCCGCTACCTCATTGGCGGGGGCAAAATCTCCGCCCATCGCATCAACCACGATTGTCGGTTTGCTTGATCCCATGAATGTTATGAGGGGAGGTCAACCGCACTTGCCACAACCGGCACGCGGCGTCAGGCTTCCTTCGGAATGATGATTGACCGGCCGTCGTAGTATCCGCAGTTCGGACACGCCCGGTGGGTCAGCTTCTGCTCATGACAATTGGGGCATTCGCCAGTGTTCGGGGCCGTAGCCTTATAGTGGGTCCGGCGTTTTCTGCTCCGGGACTTCGAGTGGCGGCGTTTCGGATTTGGCATGATAACGATCCTTTCTAAAACAGGAAAACCCGAACAGCGTTCGGGCGGTGACTGAACCTCACGCTGCTCTTAATTCTTCAACCTCTTCAGATCCGCCCAGCGCGGATCGATCCCTTCGACGGCACAGGAACACCGGTTCCGGTTGCGATTCCCGCCGCAGACCGGACACAGCCCTGCGCAGTCTTCCCGGCACAGATTCTTCAAAGGGAGAGACAGGAGAAGAAACTGCCGCACGTCCTCCCCAAGATCAAGAATGTTCAAATCGGGGGAAAGGTACTGGACCTCCAGAATGTCCTCTTCGGCCCCGTGTGGCGTGTCCTGACCCTGGATGTAGACGATCGAGTATTGAGCATCGACGTCGCGTTGAAACTCATCCAGGCACCGGTCGCACACAAATCGTCCTCCGCTCTGAGGTTCGGCATGAAGCAGGAGCTGCCGATTGGCCTTTTCAACACTGGCTTTCACATGCACCGGCCTGTTAAACCGTTCATCCAACCCGATTTCCGACGGTTCCGATTCGAGGGAATAGTGATGAATACCCTCGGAAAGTCCTGAAATGTTGATTCGAAGACCGCTCACAGCGCTTACCCCCTCCCACGGGATAATTCTGAAGCTCCCCATAGCCGGAAAAAGGGGGATTTTTAGAGAAAAAGCGGTGAAAAGATAGCAATAATGTCGAAAAGAGTCAAGGAAAAGGTTCCGCCCTGAGGAGGAACGCTTAATCCCCTTTCTGTTTTTCCAACGCCCATCACAAAAACCGATGATTCACCGGAGATTCGCCGGAAACCTCCGTTTTTGTTAAAGATGGACTTCTCAGCCCGACGTTGGCATCGGGTGATTGTTGTGATTATTCCTTTTCCGCTTCCGCCGCTACATCGGTAGGTTCGCTTACGCCGGGGAGAAGCTCCTTTTGAATATATTCGACAGCTTCGTCCAGCGCATCGGAGAATTTCTGAAAATCCTCCTTATAGAGGAAAATCTTGTGTTTCTCGTACTCCTCCTCGCCGACCCGTTTGCTTTCGGTTATTGTGATGTAGAAATCCTTCTCCGATTTGGTCGACTTGACGTCAAAGAAGTAGGTCCGTTTCCCTGCACGAACCCGTTTGGTGAATATTTCATCTTTGTATTGAGGTTCCAAGGCAGATCCTCCCTGATTGAAAATTGAACATGACGATGAGAGATTTCGTTGAAGAATGCTGACACGTCGCGCCCTCTCATCGGAAGCAGCGACCCGTCCTTATTTTCTGATGACGGCAACCTTTGTAGAGGCGACTTCGTCTCCGTTGTTGCCAAAGGCTACAACAAAATACACACCGCTCCCGACAAGATTCCCTTCACGGTCCCTCCCATTCCAGAACGCCCTCCCGCCCCCCTGTGCGCCAAACTCGGATACCAGGAAGCCGTTCACAGTCAGAATCTTGATGGTTGCCTCAGCCGTAAGGTTCCTGATCTCAAGCTGACGATCCGTCGGGATGATATACGGATTTGGTCCGATTGTCAGCGTGCTCAGGGTTCGGGAGACCGAAACCGGGGCGATGGCAAGGCTCGAGAGTCCTTTTTCCGTGCCAATGTAAATAATCCCGCGTTCCTGATCGATTGCAAGACTTCTGATATCATTGTCGACAAGCCTTCCGCCGGTATTGGAGACGGTATACTGTCCAAGAATCTGTGTGGCATCAGGGTTCATCACGAACACCCCCTCCTTTGTTCCAACCCACTTGTTGTTGACTGCGTCCACGGCAATCGCCTGAACGGATTGCTCACGAAGAGGAAAGGAAGAAAACCGGCGTTGTTTTGGAAAGAGCGGATCGGAAATGATCATGAGTCCAAGGGCGGTCCCCACACAGACGGATCCGGTGAGATCCACCGCAACGGAAAAGACCGTGTTATTCGGCAAGCCGTCGGACTCCGTCATAAATCCCCATCCGCTTGTTGAGGATGTCCCGGACACAAGCGCGTCCTCATTGAGATAGTACAAATACAGACCTTTCGCCGGGTGGAACGGTTCTGCGTTTGCCAGCCATTTTGTTCCGTACTCGTCGATCGCCACGGCCGTAAAGAAGCCCTGGCTCACAAGGGCGGTTGTAAAGTAAGCGAACGAGGTATCGGAGGTGAGACGTGCAAGGAAATTCCTGTTTTTCGCTCCCCAGTTCACAAACCAGGTCTTTCCTTGTCCGTCGACGGCAACCCCGTTGATCACAGGAAATGCAGGATTCATGGCGTCAGAAGTCGCGAGGCTTGGTGTCGTGCCGGTATCCAGTTTCCGAAGGACCGAGTCCCCCCGAGCCTGGACGACTCCGCTTCCCCATGAACTGGCCCAGACTGTTCCATCGGTTCCAAGGGCAATCTTGAAATAATCGTTGGATTCCATGAGAGGATACTCGGCAATGGTGAAGTTTTTCCATCGGCTCTGATCGGGAAGCGAGGGGGTGTAACGGTAGAATCCCCTCCCCTGCCCGCTGATTCCCGAAGCACACCAAAGAACTCCATCTCCATCGACAACAATGCTGCTGAACAGGTTCGATTCCGGCCCGTTCGGAGCGGCAAACTCCCAGGTCGATCCATCCCACAAAGCCATTCCGCGCGAGGTTGTTCCAATCCACAACACACCAGCCGCCGTGGTCGCGAAATCGGTCGCCATGGTGCTGCTTTCCGTCGCGACCGTCGTTGCCGTGCCAGTGACATCCGAGGACATCTGTAACGTGATCACTCCGCCAAGATTCGAAGCAACCAGAAATTCGCTTCCCTTGACACTCATTCCGACAACCTGCCTTGCCGCCAGCGAGGCAATTGGTTGGAGGCCGGCTCCGTCGAAATAAGCAGCTCCTGCAGATGTCCCCACGACGAGCGTATCGTTAAAGACCATCAGAGAGGTGACCGAAGTCGTAGTTTGATAACGTGTCCAGGATGTTGGAGCGGAGAGATTTGTCGCAAAGCGAGGCGCCCGGGCCAACCCCAGGTCGGTTGCAGCCCAGATCTCATCCCGCCAGACCAGAACCTCGTTCACTCCCGCCTGGCTGACAAAACCGAAATTGGCATATGTATCGCCAAACTCCGAGCGGGACAGCCTGTAAACACTTATTCCAAAATCGGTCGCCACAAACAAGGAGTCGCCCACAAACTGCAATTTTCGGATTCTCTTTTGAATTCGATTCGATTCTTTGATGTCACGGATCGCGCGCCACGCGGATTCTGCCTCATCGCGAGCGTTGATGGACCCGTCCTGATAGCCGATCCAGATCGAGCCGCTTCCATCGACAGCGACCGCCGTAGCATCGTTGTTGCTCAGACCTTCGGAATTCGTATACTGGGCCACAATCGTATTCCCGTTCTCCAGGACGAACAATCCCCCGGAGGTTGCAGCCCATACTTGCCCGCCGAACGCGGCCACCGACCTGACGTTCTTTTTGTCCGTGAAGTTCTTCCACTCGCCGATCCGAGGCACCGATTGGCTCAAGCCGCTCTGAGCGATCAGAACCATCATCAGAACCGCCCGCTTCACTCGCTCACCTACGCTTTCCCGATCGTTTCATTGTTCGAAACAGGGCCACCATATCAACCGCGGCTTCCGCAGCATCCCAACCCTTGTTGCCCCGATTTCCTCCCGCCCGGGCAAGGGCCTGTTCTTCATTCTCTGTCGTCAACACCCCGAAGATGACCGGGATCCCGCGCTTCAATGCCACGTCTTGAATTCCGTGCGCGGCCCCCCGGGCGACATAGTCAAAATGTGGAGTTTGCCCGCGAATAACAGCCCCCAAACAGACGATGGCATCCCACGTGCCGGATGCCGCAAGCTTATCGGCAACCTGGGGAAGCTCAAAGGCACCGGGACAAGAGAACACGGCCAGATGTTTTCGTTGTGCTCGACGGCGCTCAAGACATTCCTCTGCGCCGCGCAGGAGCTTCGATGTCACCCCGCTGTTAAAACGGCTCACCACAATGGCGATCTTCATGCCGCGGGCGCTTTCGGTGGGAGTTTGCCGTGGTCCGCTTCTTCCCACATTTCCTCACGAAAACAACCGACTACGCATGGTTTCGACGACATGAAGGGGAACGGTATACGTCCCGAAGACATGGTCGTCGTTCTTCTTGCCGCCATGATAGTCGGATCCGCCGCATTCCAGAAGAAAATACTGATTGACAATACCCCGGTAATATTTTTGCTGCAGGTCCGAGTGGGAGGGATGAACAACTTCGATTCCGTCAAGGCCTTGTTTGATCAGAAGAAGGAGTTCCTGCTCCGAGAGATAACGTCCGGGATGGGCGAGAAACGATAATCCGCCTGCCTGAGTAATCAGGCGAAAGGCTTCCTGGGGGGTAAGCTGGAATTTTGTTTCGTAAGCGGGGCCGCCGGTTCCAATGAACCGCTGAAAGGCTTCATGAAATGATTCCACGAGTCCCTCTTCGACCAGGGCGTTGGCAATATGAGGACGCCCCACCGCGCCGATCCCCGCCTGTTCAAGAACCGTGTCGAGTTTGAGCGGAACATTGATGTTGTTGAGCTTCCTCACCATTCTCTCTGCACGCTTGAGCCGCTCGCCCCGGAAAAAAGCGAGATACTCCAGCAACATGGGATTGGTGCAGTCAAACAGATAAGCCAGAAGGTGAAGATCTTTACCTCCGAGTGTTATGCTGAGTTCCACGCCCGGCAGCACGGTGATGCCGAGCTTAGCACCCCACCCGGTTGCCTCCTCGATGGCTCCAACGTGATCATGATCGGTGATGGCAACTGTGGAGAGTCCCGCCCCGCGTGCTTTCTTCAGCAAGTCGTACGGAGAGTGCACACCGTCCGAGTAGGTGGTATGCAGATGCAGGTCTGCTTTCCCTTCATCGGGCAATGAAGGGACTGATCCCCCTTGATCCGGTGCGTTTGTCCCTAACTCCTCTATCCTCGCCATGAGTCTTTATCTGCTTCTCAGGTGCAATCCTTGCCGCCGGCCGGACAACGGCGGCGACCATCACTTCAGAGAAACGCCTTCCGGAATTCCTCGTAGTTGTTAATCGTCAGCTTGTTTGCCTCCAAGGAGATGTGTCCTTTTTCCATGAACTGATGCATCATCCTGGAAACAGTCTCACGCGATGTGCCCGCCATGTTGGCCATATCCTGTTGCAACGGGAGGTCTTCGACCACGACTTTCCCCTTCTTGAAGATTCCGACATCGTCTGCAAGCAAAAGAATCACGTTTGCCACCCGTCCCGCAGCGTCCTTGAGCGAAAGACTCTTGATTTGAGCATCCGCCTTGCGCAGGCGCATGGTCAATTCAGCAAGCAGCGAAATCGCCACGGGGGGAAACTCTTGCAGCAAATCCAAAAATTCACGTCTGTGAATCATCAGCAGTTCCGCCTTCGCAGTAGCCACGACCGTGGCCGATCGCGACAAACCATCCAACAACGCCATCTCGCCAAAGAACTCGCCCGGGCCGAAGATCGAAAGGATCACTTCCCTCCCCTCCTCATCCGTCCTGACAACCTTCACCTTCCCGCTGATGATAATAAAGAGCGCCGCCCCCATCTCCTGCTCCAGGACGATGATGTTCCCCTTTTTGTATTTCTTGCGGCTTCCGAGTTTTGCGATCTTTTCGAGCTCAACGTCGTCGAGATCGGCAAAGATGGGAACATTCCGAAGGAATCCTAATTCCTCATTCATTCAATCTTCCGGAGAGAACTGATCGATTTGCGGAGTGGGCGACAGGAAGGCTGCACAACTGCCACTCTCACCGGGCAGGTAATATAGGCCGGGATGTGGCGAAAGTCAAGAATAATGTACCCGGCGCACGAATCGGGAAAAACAGGAATGAATCGCAGTGTCAACGAGCGGAGCTGCTACCGAAGATCGACGAGGGGCATCACCTGATGCACGCCCACTTTTTCACAGAACGACTGGACGCTTCTGGATGAGCGGCATCGCATCATTCGGAAAGAAGTAAATATGTCAGTGTTGCGAGACTGATCTGAGTCACAACAAGGGCAATAGCTGAACGACGGTCATTGCGATTCGTCGATGCCAGGTCATCGGGACGATTCGTTGAGAGGTACTGATCGAAACGGCTGTTTGCACGTTCTTTGTAGTATGCTGCGATCACCCCCGAGATAACCATCGCCGCCCCGGAGGAGTACGTCGCCCAGCGACGCAGATCCGAATCGGGGGATTCCTCATACTCGATTTCTGTTCCGGACAGTATGCCGCCGTTCAAGGGATTGAGCGTGACAAAGCCGGGTGGAGCCGAGGCATCAATCGACTTCGGCTCGAACCCCTGCTTCCGTACAATGAGCTCTCCCTTCACCGATTTCGAGGACCGATAATAAAGCGGCGTCGTGCCCAGTTCGACCCCCCCAAGCAGAACACTCGCACCGGGAGGGATCGAGTTGACAGCCAGTGTGCTTCCGAGCTCATAGGTCTTCTGAATTTCTTCGCCGGCGACGACCTGCAGCGTCTCATTCCGTGCAACGGCATTCCAGTCGCTTGCAGACGGTAAAAACAACCGGATACGACGGAGACCGTGGGGGACCTCGACCTGCAGGAGCGGGGTTCGACCCGCAAACGTGGAATCGATAAACACCTCAGCCCCCGGCGGATCGGAGAAAAAAGAGATGTGGGTCGTTTGCGATTCCACCGCTTCGAACGCAAGACTGACAAGAAGGATGGTCAGACCGGTTTTCATGAGGGGCCAAGCATGGTCACGAACTTGTCTTCAGAAGTCACGAGCAGGAAATCTCCCCACGCCACCGGTGAAACCCTGATCCTTCCCTCGCTCTGGAACCGCCAGACCTCCTTTCCGCTCGATCGATCAAGAGTGTAGAGTACCCGGTCCATGGAACCGACGAAGAGAAAATCCCCGCTTACCAAGGGTGCGGAATTGAGGATGGCTTTCGTCGGGAACTTCCATTTAAGATCGCCCGAAGAATCGATTGCATACACGGTTCCGTTTGCCGCACTGCAGTAAATCAGAGCTTCGTCGACAGCAACGGCTGCATAGACCGGCGATCCGACATCATAAGTCCACCGGATGGTTCCACGTTCGCTATCAACCGCAAAAAGAATTCCCTTCAGATTTCCCACGATCACCGTGTGTGAGCTCACCACGGGGCTGGCAAAGATGCTCGCTCCGGTCGCCAGAGTCCAGGCGATATCCCCGTTGGTCCGGTTCAGAGCATACAACGTGCCGCTATCCGAACCAAAGAGAATGAGCTTCCCGTCCGTCGAGGGGGATGAGCGGAATCCCTTGCGCCGGTCTTTCTCTTCCCCTTCAAACTTCCAGACTTCTTCGCCGGTTTCTTTCTGAAGACAATACACGTCTCCCCCCACCGTCGCCACGTACACATGGCCGCCATAGAGGAGAGGCGATGATTCAACCGGACCCGCATGAAATGCCCAGTTCTGTCTCCCCCTCTGAAGATTGTAGGAAACAATCGTCTCCGCTTTGCCCGCCGTTGCGAGAATAACGGAGGATCCATCCAGGACCGGTGTGCCGACAACGGCTGACTCAAAAGCCTTGTATCCGATTCGCTTTCCATTTGACAGGTTGACTGCCTGAATCTCCCCGTTCAATGTTGCAACGATGACGGTGCTGTCGCTGACAAGGGGAACCGCGCGGATTCCCGCCTGAGCATTGTATTGCCACACCTCCTTCAGCGGGGGTTTGATCTTCCCAGTGCTCACGTTGGCGCGGGAGACGGATCCTCCTTCGGTTGTCCAGTCTCCCGGTGAAGAAGCAAGTATGCGGTCAACGCGCAGCGTTGTACACGCGGAGAATGCGGCAAGGACGCTGGTGAACAGGATGGTCCGCAACAACATGTCAGAAATCCCACCCAAAAAAGAACTGATGGAAAATCCCCTTTTGGAATCTTTTTAAATCGTCTTCGATCCTCTTCCCGATATCATAACGGAGCACGATGATCCCTCCAAAATTCACCCGGACCCCGGTTCCGACACTCCCTTTCGTATCAGTGTAGCTTCTGTCCCACGCTCCCCCAAAGTCCGCATAGATGGCTCCCCGGATGGAACCGAACGTAATTCCGCCAAATGGAAATCGAACGCCAAGTTGATCGATAAACGGAAATCTCAGCTCGTGGCTTGTGATCCAGAGCTTCTGACCGCGAATCGACCACCGTCTCCATCCCCGGAGATCCCAGCTTCCGCCCATGAAGAACCGGCGCGCTTCCCTCCCTTCATTGTACCAAAGGTTGAAACGCGATGCGAACGCGGCCCGCTGGCCCAGACGAAGATACGTCCGGTAGTCGGCTATGACCGTGTAGTAACTGACGTTTGAGTACTGAACGTCGGTCGTGAACGCGAACGTGAGCTTCAGGCGATTCCCGTCAAGGGGTCCTGTCGCGCCCCAGAGAGAGTTATCCCAAACAAAGGAAAACGCATTGGAAACCAGGAGCGCCCGCCGGGGGAGTTCACCGGTGAACACGTCTTTGTCCGAATTACTCAGAGTGACGTTGGCTTCGATCCGGCGAAACTTGCTCAAAGGGTAGCTCAAGGCGAAATAGCCGCCGAAGGAACGTTCATAGTAGAAAAGATCCGGATCCGTCAGATCATAACGGTTCCCGGAAAAATGAAAGATCCCGTACGCGTAGTTTGTTCGCCTCCCCAGTGAGATCCGCGACATGGCGATGTTGAAGCTCTCCAACAATTCGGAGGTCGATTGCGCGGTATTGTAAATCAGAAAATAATACAGGTCGTTCCCCAACACATCGCTCATCGCCAGCGCAGCTCCTCCCGATGTGCCGAAGACCGGGTCAACAGAAATCTGACTCTGTGCGATGTCGAGCTGGTAATCCCCCTCGTAGCGGAATTTCCCGACAACCGATTCCCCTTCGAGCTTCCTGGGCACCCATCGCGCCCCGCTTTCCTCGTAGCGGAACGAGCGGGTCACGTCGGATGAATCATACAGTCGGCTGACGTTGTCGATGCTCTTGATCTGGAAACTGAATTTTTCAAACGCGGCGAAAATCAATTCCTGGGTATCCGTCCACGCCGGATCGAAAGCAGCCGTCGAGAACGTTGTCAGCTTCCTCATGGAGCGCCCTCCTTCCGCGTTCACCCGTCCCATCGGCATCAACCAGATGTTATACGACCCGTCAAGATCGGAAGTGAAGGCAAGCCACTTCCCGTCCTGTGACCAGGCAGGAGAGGAATAGTTCTCCGGGCCGAGCGTGACATACTCAATGGAGTTCCTGTCGAGATGATAGAGGAAGAGGTTGTATTTCCCCCGTTCTCCGTTGGGATTGCGGTCGGAGCTGAACGCGAGCGTACTCCCGTCAGGAGACCAAGCCGGATCGCGGTCGTCATAAAAGTCGTTCGTCAGTCTGATGAGCGACCGGGTTCCCATCTCCATAATGTACAAGTCGTTATCGCCCGATTTGTCGATGCACGAAAAGGCAATCCTTGTTCCATCGGGGGACCAGCTGGGAGAACCGAGCATCACCAGGCTCTTGAAGCTGACGGTTTCCTTCAGCCGGTCGTTAACGACGTCATAGAAATGAAGTACGTCGTGCTCGCCGCTCTTCGTCACAAACGCCAGGATTCCATCTTTGGAAATGTCCAGTTTGCTTTGGAACAGGTGAAATGCTTCAAACTCATCGCTCGTTTCTCCCTCAACCACAACTTCCGGACTTGGCTCCTCCTTGTCGAGATTGACCCGATACACATTGGTATAGCCGGTGTAATTCCCGATGTAATAGACCTCTCTCTTTCCTCCGTGGGCAAAGAAGACCGGCTTGCTGTTGAATCCATCATCGACGATACTTTTTGTCACTCCGCTCGGCAGATCGTTCGCAGCAAAGAGAGGGTAGTACCGCTTCTTGAGATAGTACAGCCATTCCTCATCGAACTCCTTGTAGTTCTTTCCGATGGTTACTTTCAGCACTTCACCGAACGTATTCGCCTTCCAGAAATTCTCGAAGAGGAGCAGGAGTTTCTCCTCGCCGTATCGTTCCGCAATGAACTGACAAATTTGCTGACCCTCTTTGTACATGAGAAAGGAGCCATAGATACGGTCCATGTCGCTCAGGGGTACGACATAGTTATTCAGGACGGCATCGCGCATCACCATTTCCGCCTGCGTGTCCCAGGTGGTTGACCAGTACTCTGCGAGTCCTTCCGTAAACCAGAGCGGGGGCATTCGGTCCTGCGCTTGCCGGTGATCGACCAGGACGCGAAGGATTTTACTGACGCTGAAGACGTGCACAAGCTCGTGCCGGATGACATGGGCGAACTGTTCCGTCGATCCGTTGGAAGGAATGACGACACGGCCCTTGAGGAACTCGAAAAATCCTCCGACCCCTTCGGGAATGAATCCCGGCGTGACGTTCGTCTGCTGGAAATGGAGATGCGAACTGTAGAAAATGAGAGGGATCCGGTGGGCAATGGTGTGATTGAATCGTTGCTCAAGGTTCTTGTAGGCGGTTTCTGCAAAGAACGCCCCGCGTTCCGCCAGATCACGCATTTCGGAATAATAGTAGATGTCGAAATGCTCGGTCTTGAGGATCTGCCATTCGAACTGGGTGTACTGTACCTTATTGCGGCCAAAGTAGTAAAACTGTGCAGCTGCATTGGACGGCCCAAGGAGGAAGCCTCCAAGAAGCGTTATGAAGAGAGTCCTCTTCATGCGTTCAGGAAACCTTCGCGAGTTCGTTCTTCAGGTAGTCGATCACCTTCACCGGCTCAGGATCCTCGTTGTTCATGATTGCAAGATACAGGCTCACCCAGTCGCCGAACTGGATGAGGGAAAACATCCGCGCGAGAAGCGTTGAGCCTTCGCTCCGTACTTCGGTTACGTTGAACGCGTACCGTGACGTCACTTCTTTGGTAATCTCTTCCCGCACCTGGACGCGCTTATGCGTACCCCGGTCCTTCAGGAACACAACTTGCATATCTTTCATCAGATCCGTCAACACTTTCCACCCAACGAGCTCGTTGTGATTCATTTCAGGAAGAACATGTCCGAAGGCAAGTTGTTTCGCATTCTCCGCGATCTGTCCCCGCCACCGCAGGTTGACCGCATCAAGATGCTCCGTGGCACTATAGATGATTGGCAATTTTCCTTTCAGCTTTGCCGCCAATTGGAAGGCGCTGTTCTCCGGCGAGGCCGGATCGGCATAGAGGGTCGCCTTCCTTTGTAACAACTGAATTGTCTCTTTGATTTCTTTGTTCCGCGGCTTGATCAGCCCGATCTTCCCCAAGGTGACCAAAAGCGGAAAAAACGAATATCCGAGGGCGGCTCGCGGAGAGAGCCCCGGCGGAATTTTGATGAATGGGTGCTTGTATTTCCGGGCAAGTCGTTCGGTCTCACCGTTGGTGCTGATGCACAAAACCCTTGCTTTCCTTTTTACCGCATCGCGGTGTGCGCTGATCGTCTCTTCCGTGTTTCCGGAGTAACTCGACACCACCACGAGGCTTTTCGCATTGACAAATCCCGGAAGAACATAGTGCCGGTTCACGAAAAACGGAAGCCCGAAGTCGTCCGAGAGATACGAACGCAGGAGGTCGCCACCGATGGCCGAGCCGCCGAGTCCTGTGGCAACAACATTGTGTATTCCACGTACGGGGATCTTGATCTTCGCTTCATTTCCAATGCGCACCGCGTCTTCAACTTGTTTTGGAAAATCCTTGATCCAGGCATACATGCCCTTCGGGTCCAGGCGCTTAATGTCGTCGAGTGTCATGGTAATTGGGGATTTGATTAAAATGTTGAGTGTTCGTTAGTCTGGAAAAAAGCAAGAAGAAAAAATCAAACAGCAATAAAAAGGAAAACTACAAAAAGCAAATCCTTTCTTTTTTCCCTTTGCGTTTTCATTTCCTTTTACCTTTTCCTCTTTGATGTTTTTCATCGTCATCCCGCTGTTTCGTTGTCCCGTTGTTTCGTCACTCATCTACTCTCCCGTCGGGATATCCGGAAAATGTTCTCTCGTCACCGACCGGAGGTAGTTCTTGATTTCATCCTCTGTCTGAAGATTCAGGGCCTTCTTCGTAATCTTCTTTGCTTCCCGGAATTTTACCGAGCGGATGATCTTTTTGATTTCGGGAAGAATATTCGGAACCACGCTGAATTCGTCGAGGCCGAGTCCCAGCAACAAGATCGTGGCCAGAGGATCTCCCGCCATCTCCCCACACATCGACACGGGGACGCCTTTTTTCTTTCCCCGTTCGATGATGCGCCGGAGAAAGCGGATGACGGCCGGATGGAATTCCTGGTAGAGGTCCGAGACGATGTCGTTGCCGCGGTCAACGGCAATAAGATACTGGATGAGGTCGTTCGTTCCAATGCTGAGGAAATCGACCTCCTCGGCCAGGTCATCGGTGATCACGGCGGCGGCAGGGACTTCGATCATGATGCCCATCTTGATCTTGTCGTCATACGCAATCCCCTTTGCGCGAAGCTGCCCCTTGGCCTCTTGCACGAACTGACGGGCCTTGCGCACCTCCTTGATGCTGCTGATCATGGGAAACATGAGGCTCACGTTTTTGCGGGTGCTGGCGCGGAGAATCGCCCTCAGTTGTTCCAGAAACAGTTCGGGCCGGTCGAGCATAACACGGATCCCGCGCCAACCGAGGAACGGATTGTTTTCGCGCACCGCATGAGCCATCATCTTATCGCCTCCGATATCGAAGGTCCGGATGACCACCGGCTTGGGGAACATGGCGTCGGCGAGCAATCTGTATTCCCGAACCTGCTCTTCCTCGCTGGGAAACACCTCACGGCCGATCAACAGTGATTCGGACCGATAAAGGCCGATTCCGTCCGCCCCCTGGATCTTGATGAATTCCAACTCCTCGGCGAGTTCAATATTTGCTTTCAACTCGACCCGGTGCCCGTCCGGCGTCTGGGCGGGGAGATCACGAAGACCGGCAAGTTTCTCCTCAAAAGAGCGGTAGCGACTTCGCTTTTCTTCAAACTTACCCTTGGTTTCATCCGTCGGACTGATGACCACGGTGCCGCTGTACCCGTCGACCAGGACCTGAGTTCCGTTTTGAACCGTGGATGTGATATGACGCAGACCCACCACCGCGGGAATCTTGAGGGCACGGGCAAGCAACGCCGTATGAGATGTTACTCCGCCGATTTCCGTTACGTAGGCGAGGACCACATTGCGGCTCAGAATGAGCGCATCGGCGGCAGCGAGGTTATGAGAAACAATGACGGGGGAGCCTTCGAGGCGGGAGATCAGCTTTTCTTCCTGAAGGTTCCGAAGAATCCGGTTCCGGAGGTCTTCAACATCGAGCGCCCTCTCGCGCGTATACTCGTCCGTCGCGGCCTCCATCACCTTCCGGTATTTTTCGATCTCATCGTGGAGAATGAATTCGACGTTCTTCCGCTCGCCTCTTAACCGCTCGTTGATCGAATCGAAAAGGACAAAATCCTCCAGAATCATAAGCTGTGCTTCAAAGATCTTTGCCTGATGGTCTCCGAGTTTTTGTTTGGCAAACTCATAGATCTTTCCAAGTTCTTTGTGCGACCGCGCCACCGCCTGCCGAAGCCGTTCGATCTCCCCCTCGACCTCCGAAGGTTCGACGCTTTTTTCGTTGATGGTCGGCACATGCTTCTGAAACAGATAGACCGGTCCCAGCGAGATTCCCGGGGATGCGGCAATCCCTTTAAGGATGGTTTCTGGTGCGTCCAATGCTGAGTGCGGGCTCATGAGACAATCGGTCACACCGGCTCGTCGAAAGCCCGGTCGAACAATTGCTGGACGGCGTTGGCAGCGGCTTCCTCATCCTCTCCGTTGAACCGGAGGAGCAAAGCCGCTCCCTGCTCGGCGGCCAGCGTCATCACACCAATAATGCTTTTGCCGTTTATTTCGAATGCGTCTTTAATAATCATGAAATCCGATTTGAATTTCGCGGCCAGCTTGACGAGGGATGCTGCAGGGCGCGTGTGAAGGCCCGCTCGGTTCTTGACTGTGACGTGGCGTTCGATCATAGCGGAAAGGTCAGTACGTCCGGTGGAGCAGCATATCGGAGAACCAGTAGAGCATTGCGCGTGCCTGTGTGTCCTTGAGACGTGCAAGCTTCTGATTTGCTTCCGCAATGTCCTGTCCCACCCGCGCACGGGCCCTCTCCAACGCTCCGGTCTCCGCGTAGATGCGCCGGACTTCATCGACCATGCGCCGCGAAATCTTCCCGTTTCCGAAAATCTCCTTCAGCAACGCCCGATCCCCCCCCTTCGCCCGACGGTAGGCGTCCAGATAAAGGAAAGTCTTCTTTCCTTCTTGGACATCTCCACCGATTTTCTTTCCCAACTTCTTCTCATCGCCGGTCAAATCCAGCACATCGTCCTGAATCTGGAATGCTTGTCCGGCCAGCGCCCCGTATTCACGCAGCGCCGCAACCTCCGCATCCGATCCGTTGCCGATCAATGCGCCGATTTCTGTGGCCACTGACACCATTTTCCCCGTTTTCTTGCCGATCATCACGAGATAATCATCGACCGTTACCGACTTCTTTTCGAACTCCTTGTCATACGCCTGCCCTTCGCACACTTCGACGACACCCTCCGTAAACACGCTGGCGATGTCCTGAATCCTGGGGGAGGACGTTTTCAGAAGCATGCGGTACGCAAGAGCCAGGAGCTCGTCTCCAACAAGGATGGCGACGTTCTTGTCCCATTTCGTATGCACGGTGGCCCGTCCGCGGCGCGAATGTGCGTGGTCCATGATATCGTCATGCACCAGGGTAAAATTATGGAGAATCTCAATACCGGCGCCGGCGTGCAGAGCATCGCCGGTTTTTCCTCCAACGGCTTCGCATGCAAGGAGAACAAGGATCGGACGAATGCGTTTTCCCCCGCCGGCGAGGACGTATTTTAGCGGCTGGTAGAGAGAGCGCGGTTGCGAGGCCTGAATTGCGTCGGCAAGATACCGATCAACAAGGGCTTTATATGCATGATACTTCTGTTCAAAGTCCATTCAATGTCATTCATGAGTGATTACTGTTTGAGGACAAGTTGCTGCCGACGGAGGTCGTCGAGATTCTTTGAACCTGTCAGAAACATCGCTCCCTTCAACTCCATTTCCCATGCCTCAAGACACACACGCAAACCGACGGTTCCGCCTTCACTGAACGCTTTCAGCATCGGACGGGCAACTCCAGCCAGATCGGCCCCCAGGGCGATCGACTTGGCCACATCAAGTCCCGATGCGATGCCACCGGAGGAGATCAGGACCAGGTCTTTGTGCGCGTCCTTGAATCCGGCGATCTGCCTGAGGGCGTCCACGGTCGGAATACCCCAATCCCAGAATTGCGAAGCGAAATCCCGCGGGGCTGTTGTTCGCCGCGTGCCGTTTCGCCGGAGAATTTCTACCCCGGCCCAACTGGTCCCCCCTGCACCGGCAACATCGATGATCCGAACTCCCGCTTCAAGCAGACGCTTTGCCACCGACGCCGAAATCCCCGCGCCGATTTCCTTGACGATCACAGGGACGGACAAATCCCTTACGAGCATTACAATGCCGCCCAGCACGCCCCGAAAATTTGCTTCCCCCTCCGGCTGGAGGAATTCCTGGAGCGGGTTCAAGTGGACAGCAAGGCCGTCTGCGCGGATAAGATCGACGAGCTTCTGAACCGGCCCGGCATTCTTGAGCTTCGCCACCTCAGCCGCCCCGATGTTGCCAAAGATCGGAATGTCCCCTGCCACCTCCCGCACAATACTGTACGAGCGGTGGTGTGCAACGTTCTCGAGAGCCTGACGTTGACTTCCCACCCCCATCGCAAGCCGTTTCTCGGCGCACACTTCGGCAAGACCGCGGTTGATCCGGAGAGCGTCTTTATAACCCCCGGTCATGCTCGAGAGAATGATCGGCAGCGAGAGAGGTTTCCCGAGGAAAGTCGTGGAAGGATCAACGTCGGACAAGTTGATTTCGGGAAGTGCATTGTGAAGGAACTCGAACCGTTCAAAACCGGCCGTTTTTGAACGGAAAGAAACGTTCCGCGACAATGTCAGTTCGACGTGCTGCTGCTTGCGGGAAGACGTTCGTGAAGATTTCATGACTCACCCTTTGTCATATATAACGAAATGGGCTGCCAGAATCAAGGAAACGACTTTGCCCGGACCTACGGAGTTGATGAGATTGAGAAACGGATCAAAGAGGACCACAGGAGACACGGATGAATTTCCTCCTCTGCGTTCTCCCGGCAGCCTTTAAGAATTCTCCGAGGGGGGCAAATGGAGTCACTGACACGGAGGAAAATCGGGTTGTTTGGAAAAGGATTCTTTGTTATCTTTATGATTGCTTTTCTTCCTGCACGGGGTTTTTTCAATATTCGAATGAGAGCAATCATTCCGGTCGCGGGCGTCGGCAGCCGTCTTCGGCCTCACACATATACCGTTCCCAAAGTCCTTCTGAATGTGGCGGGCAAGCCGATTATCGGCCATATCATGGACAAGATCATCGAAAACGGAATCGATGAAGCGACCATCGTCATCGGCTACCTTGGGGAGAAGATCAAAGACTATATTCTGGATCACTACCAGATCAAGGTCGACTTTGTCGAACAGGAAGAGCGGCTCGGGCTGGGTCACGCCATCTTTCTCTCCCGCCACACGATCTCCCGCTCCCCAATTCTCATCATCCTTGGAGACACAATTTTCGATGTCGATCTCAAGGCCATGATGGGAAACAGTCATTCGGTGCTCGGCGTGCATAAGGTGGACGATCCGCGAAGATTTGGCGTGGCGGAGACTCAAAACGGATTTATCAGCAAACTGGTCGAAAAGCCCGAAAACCCCAAGAGCGATCTCGCCGTCGTCGGTCTCTATTATGTCACCCAGCCCCAGATTCTGATCGAGACGCTGAAAGAAATGATCAGGGCCAACATCCGGACGAAGGGTGAGTTTCAGTTGACCGATGCGCTGCAAATGATGATCGATCGGGGTGAAAAAATGACCACGTTCGACGTCCAGGGCTGGTATGACTGCGGAAAACCCGAGACCCTGCTTTCGACCAATCAACAGCTTCTTCGGAATGCCCCACGCCCCGTGGTTCCCGACGGCGTCGTGGTTCAGGCACCGGTGTTCATTTCGCCCAAAGCAACGGTGGAGCATTCCGTCGTGGGCCCCAACACAACTGTGGCCGAAGGCGCGACGGTCCGGAATTCGATTATCCGGAATTCTATCGTCAGCGAAGGAGCCACGGTTGCCGATGCGTTGCTCGAAGATTCTATCGTCGGGAGCAATGCGCTCGTGCGCGGATCGTACAAACGAATCAACATCGGAGACTCCTCCGAACTGGAATTTTATTAAACAACACGAGGCAGCCGGTCTTTCCCCCTCAAGACCCTCCCTGTCACACGTATTCTCCATTTGAGCCAGCCATCTCACCTCCATTCGAGGATTGTAACGTATGAGACATCTTTTCACTTCGGAGTCTGTCTCCGAGGGTCATCCCGACAAAGTCTGCGATCAGATTTCAGATTCCGTTCTCGACGAAGTTCTGGCACATGACCCCGAGTCCCGAGTAGCGTGCGAGAGTTTCGTCACCACGGGACTCGCGCTCGTCGGAGGCGAGATCACGACAAAACATTACGTGGACGTCCAGCGGATTGTCCGCGACGTCATCAAGTCTATTGGGTACACAGAGGCAGGGGTTGGCTTCGATGCAGATTCCTGTTCTGTCCTTTCCGCTATCCACTCCCAATCGCCCGACATCGCACAGGGTGTCGACGCCGGCGGAGCCGGGGACCAGGGCATGATGTTCGGATACGCTTGTTCCGAAACGCGCGAACTGATGCCCATGCCAATCATGATGGCCCACAAACTGGTGAAACGGCTTGCCGAGATCCGGAAAAACCACAAGAACGACATGCCGTACCTTCGGCCGGACGCAAAGTCCCAGGTGACGGTGGAATACGATGGATCGAAACCGATCCGTGTGGATGGGATCGTCATTTCAACACAGCATGCGGCCAATACGACACAGCGGCAGATCCGCGATGATGTCATCGACCACGTTGTCAAGAAGGTCATCCCCGCCGACCTCATTGATGAGGAGACGAGATACTTTGTCAATCCCACCGGGCGTTTTGAGGTGGGCGGACCGCATGGAGACAGCGGCCTCACGGGACGGAAGATTATCGTCGACACGTACGGCGGGCGGGCTCCTCACGGAGGCGGTGCCTTCTCGGGGAAGGATCCAACGAAGGTTGATCGAAGCGCTGCGTACGCCGCGCGCCATCTCGCAAAGAACATTGTCGCCGCCGGCCTGGCAACGGAATGCCAGATTCAGGTTGCCTACGCCATTGGCGTTGCAGAGCCCGTTTCGATCTACGTTCAAACCTTCGGCACAGGTGCAATCCCTGACAACAGGATCGCCGAGATTATCAAACGCGAAGTGGACATGACGCCCAAAGGCATCATCGGTCGGCTCCAGCTGCTCAGACCCATTTATCGGATGACCGCCGCCTACGGGCACTTCGGCAGAACGGAAAAAGAGTTTACGTGGGAGAAGTTGGATTTGGTGGAAATGCTGAAGAAGGTAGTGAAGTAGGGTTGGGCCTGGATGACGCACGGGAGCAAAAAACAAAGGGCAAAAGGCAAAAAGAAATGAAAAGCCAAACTGAAAAAAGAAAGAGTTTGCATTTTGCTGTTTTCGCTTTCATTTCTGTTTGATTTTTTCTTTTTGCTTTTTCCTTGGGGGGAAAACGTGACAAAGATCTTCGATTTCTTCGCGCGCTGTAAGACCTTTGCGCAGGATGTGTTTACATTACTTGAAAAGGCTCCGATGAGAGGTCAAGCAGGCGTATCTCAGTCCAATTATGCAAGATGTGCCCGTCAGCTGGATCTAATTACAATGAAGCGACTGATAGCCTGGGCAAAAGAGACCGTCTCAGCTCAAAACGTCGCGGAGAGAGGCGAATGAGAGCTTAACGCGATGGTAAAAGAGAAAACAGCAAGAAGCAAAAGGAAATGAAACGGCAAAAAGAAAAAAGAAAGGGTTTGCTTTTTGCTATTTTCGTTTTCATTTCTGTTTGATTTTTTCTTTTTGCTTTTTCTGATTAACGAACCCTCCACCATTCACCATTTAACCAATACCCATTTAACCATTCAACCAATACCCAGTTTCCCTCATGAACGAAAAACCCGGACAGTACAAGATCAAAGATCTCTCGCTCGCCAAAGAAGGCCGGCTGCGCATCGAATGGGCTGAATCACGAATGCCGGTGCTGATGGCGCTCCGAGAAAAATACAGGAGGTCAAAGCCCCTGAAGGGCTACAAGATTGCCGGATGCCTCCATGTCACAAAAGAAACTGCGGTCCTGGTCGAGACATTCGCCGAAGTAGGCGCTCAAGTAAGCTGGAGCGGATGCAATCCACTCTCCACGCAGGATGATATCGCTGCCGCACTCGCGGAAAACGGCGTTCCCATCTTCGCCTGGCACGGGATGAATGTCAAAGAATTCTACTGGTGCATCGAAGAAACCCTCAAGATGAGGCCGAATCTGACCCTGGATGACGGAGCAGATCTGATTTTCACAATCCATAACAAGTTCCCGGAGCTCGCCAACCAAACGGTGATTGGCGGAACGGAAGAAACAACGACCGGTGTTCATCGACTGCGAGCGATGGCGAAAGACGGAGCTCTCAAGTATCCGGTGATTGCCGTGAACGATGCCGAGACCAAATGGGATTTTGACAACGTGTATGGGACTGGTCAGTCGACCATCGATGGCATCCTCCGGTCTACCAGTGTTCTTCTGGCAGGCAAGAACGTCGTGGTCGCCGGATTCGGGCACTGTGGCAAGGGCGTTGCCATCCGCGCGAAGGGCCTGGGCGCGAACGTCATTATTACAGAGGTGAAACCGACGGCGGCGCTGAAAGCCACCCTAGAAGGCTTTCGTGTGATGACAATGGATGAGGCCGCGAAAGTCGGCGACGTGTTCGTAACCGCCACGGGCGTCAACGACATCATCATAGATCGACATTTCAAGAATATGAAAGACGGCACGATCGTCTGCAACACGGGACATTACGATTGCGAAATCAACATCAATCATCTTAAAAAGATGGCAAAGAAAGTCCGCACAGTGCGGAAAGACAACGAAGAGTATTTACTGAAGAACGGCCGCAGGATCTATCTCCTGGCGCAGGGGCGGCTGGTCAACCTCGCTGCTGCCGAGGGTCACCCGTCAGAGGTGATGGATATGTCGTTTGCCAATCAGTTCATGTCGCAGCTGCGTTTGGTCGAATTGCACAAGAAGGGAAAGCGGCTGGAGAATACCGTTCATGATATTCCTGCGGAACAGGATCAGGAGATTGCCGGCGTCAAGCTCCGCACGATGAAGATCGACGTGGACAGGCTGACTCCTGCGCAGGTGAAGTATATGAATGATTATTCGGCCGGGACGTAGGAATTTTGGTCCTCGGGTTGGGACACAGAGAACACTGAGGAGCACAGAGAACACAGAGAAAAAATCAAACCTCTCTGTGGGCTCTGTGATCTCCGTGTCCGTAAGAGATTGATTGTCCTCAGGTTGGGACACAGAGAACACTGAGAAGCACAGAGAACACAGAGAAAATCAAACCTCTCTGTGGACTCTGTGGTCTCTGTGATCTCCGTGTCCAGGCCTGCTTGAATCTGCCTACGAAGAATGCCTCGCCTATGAACTCAGACATCTCGGGCTCGAAATCGAGCGACAGAAAGCAATTCCGATCGTTTTCAAGGAGGTGAAACTCGAATGCGGCTACAGGATCGATCTGCTTATGGAGAAGAAGATTGTTCTTGAGGTGAAGTCGAATCGAGGCGATTCTTCCGGTTCACGAAGCACAACTTCTCACCTACCTTCGCTTTTCTCATACAAGACTTGGGCTCTTGATCAACTTCAACGTCAAAGTGCTTAAGGAAGGGGTGCGAAGATTCGTCTTGGGGTGAGCTCAGGTTGGGACACAGAGCACACAGAGGAGCACAGAGAACACAGAGGAGGAAACAAACCTCTC
>JACPLA010000067.1 GCA_016186715.1 Ignavibacteriales bacterium
CATGAACGAGAAGTGCCAGGTCCTCAAAGTTTTTCTGGAGAAGCGTCTTGTATCGATAAAAGACTTGTGCCCGCTCCTTGATGGGAGTCGAAGACCAGCCCGGAAACGCGGTGCTTGCAGCTCGCACGGCACTGTCGACATCAGCCGCGGTCGAGAGCGGGACGTCGGCCATTTGAACTCCGTCCATGGGACGGAATTTGCCTAAAATTTCCGGAGTGCGCGATTCTACGAATTCCCCGCCGATGAAATTTGGAACCTGGTAAGTCTTTTTAGCAGATTCTCCATTCTTTGGGCGGGCAAGATTTTTGGTGATGGGGGGCTGGGTTGCCGTCGTCATGGCTTGACTCCTTTATGCATAGGGAGGATCAAATGAAAACTAGGCAGCAACGCTGAGAAAATCAACAAGTTGCCAGGAAACCGCAGGAAGGAGGCTCAAAAGGCGGTTTTTTGCCCTCTTCCCCTATGCTAACCAAAAGGGAATGGATACTTGGGACTCAAGGGGATGGCTGCCTGGGCACTGAGGGCTCACGAAGGGTTCAAACCCCGCAGGTATTGCGGTTTTGCATAGACTATTTTCTTGAGATATTATACGCCCTCGTCCCCTTGAGTTCTTCCTTGATTTCGAATTCTACCAAGTCCCCCTCAAACAGGGTATCCCGGAAACCTGTGTTTTTTACGTTGGATTTGTGAAAAAACACATCATTACCCTTTTCTGTCGTGATGAACCCAAATCCCTTCGCTTGATTGAAGAACTTGACCTTACCCTGCTCCATCGAATTACTCCTTCCTGATTCGTGGTGAAAAAACCCATCCAAAGTGTACGGATTTTTTTTCGCAAAAGCGAGCAGAGAGTTCTGTCAGTGGGAGCAACCAGATATGGGAAATCCGTAGAGTCCGATTCGTAATCGGACCTTATGAGCCTGTTTGTCTGGTTGCAACTCGGCATCGGATAAATCCGACGCCTAGGGAAGGGAAAAATCCCCCTTTGGGGGATTGGCAAGAAACCAAGCCGTCGGTTTTAACCGATGGCGATGATGCCAGTGCCTTGCAGATAGTCGTATGGGCCCATTGCTCATGGCCCCATTCGCCCTCCATCCTCCATCCTCCAATTCTCCATCCTCCTGTCCGATATACCAAAGAAAAAACCCCGCCACCTTGCGGCAGCGGGGTTTTCCTGTGACAGACGACCAGCTTAGTTGAAGATGTATCGTATGGTGAACTGAATTCTGTAGACATCAGTGATGTCAGCAGTCGGTTCAAATGATTTCGTGGGTAACTGATTGTTGATGGCCCTGAGTCTGTACAGCGCCTTTCCCTGAGCATCAACACCTCGAGATTCCAATGGTTGTGTCGTGACAAATCGTTTCCCCACGCCATGGTACTTGTTGATCATGTTGGCGACATTCAGAAAATCGAGTCTGAGCTGCAGGGTATTGCGTTTGCCGAGAAACTCGGCGAACACATCCTGAAGAATACTCAGATCCACTCTGGAGATCATCGGAAGGAATGCCGCTCCGCGTTCGGCATACTTCCCTCGGTTGGCGCTCAGATACTTGTCCTGCTTGATGAACGCCTCCCAAGCGTCGACTTGCTGTTGGACAGTGTACGTAATGCCGGAACTCGTATACTGTTGAAAGTTCATTTCGCTGGGGTCTTTTGCTATGTAGATGAGATCATTGCTCCTGCCGCCATCGTTGTTCATGTCGTTGCTGAAAGTGTAACTAGCATTGCCCTGCGTACGGGACTCCCAGAACAGCGTTACCGTGGTCGCTCCAAGATCAAAATATTCCCTGCGATACGATGCCGTGGCGAAAATTCTGTGCCCTGGCGAATTCGATGAGAATCCTAATCCAGGCTTGTTTGGGTTGCCTGGATGCTGGTTATTGTTCCATGAGCCAAAGGCAATGGAACCGGGATCAACAGTGTTTTTTGATTCACCGTAGCTGTAGGCTGCTTTCGCAAACAGCCCCTCGCTGTACGGCAACTCCAACGAGAACGCCAGGTTCCAGGAATAGCCTTCGTTTTGGTTTTTCAAAACGATGGCATTATCAACATTCTGGTTGATCCTGACAGTGGAATCAGCCGTGTTTGTCCAGCGCGGACGGTTGTCGACGCCGACGAACGCCGAGTTGGGGTCTTTGAGGTTCGCGTTGATGTAATAGATTCCGTTGACGTCCTTGCTGTACAAGAACTCGGCGGTCCCGACCAGATCGTACGGAAGCTTCTGATCAATCGCGACGTTCGTTCTCCACAACTGAGGAAATCGGAAATCAGGATCTGTAAGGGCAAGCTCATAGCGCCCCGCCGGACCTCCAGTCGGAACCTGCTTGTAGTGATTCGGATCGGGGTGAAAAGGCCTTGCGGTAGTGTTTGTCACTCGTTCAAATCCTGTGAGTACACCCGTGTTGCCAATCTGATTGGAGATCCAGACGTAGGCCGGTCGGCCGGTAAAGATTCCAGTTCCCCCACGGACCTGCGTGCTGCGGTCTCCCATCACGTCCCAGTTGAATCCCAGGCGGGGCGACCAGAGAACATTTGGGTCGGGGAGCTTCTTTGTCTCATATTTAACCGTATTCCCGTCTTCGTCCCTGAAAGAAAGCGCGTCGGCTTGAGCGTTTTGATACCCCGTGTCACCAAAGAACGGAATATCGAGCCTCAAACCAAGCGTCAGTTTGACGTCCGGAGTCACTTGCCATTTCCTGCGCATATGCGCCTGCATAGAAAACTTCCAGCGGTTGGATCGGCTTTGTCTGACCCGGGATATTCGACCATCGAACTTGGAAAGTAGACAAGGTAACAGGTGAGTCGCCAGTACTCCCGGTTGGCCGGCTAGGGTTTGCGAGATATGCGTCAACATCAGTGTAGAAATCCGCGAGGGAATTGTAGACATAGACACTCTGAGAACCGGGGAAAAACACGTTTTCCGATTCATACCGTTCGGCACTTACGCCAAAGGTAAGATCATGATCGGTCCCATAAATCGTGAAGTTATTCTGAAGTTGGAAACTACCATACCGTAATTCATTGTTTGGCGTGAACGGCTCAAAACCAAACGACGTATATGTTGTGCTGCCCGAGAGAATATCCACCATGGGGAAGAATGTTCCTCGTGATTCACGGCTTTCGTCGCTGTAGTTGTAGCCGACAATCAAGCTATTGGACATGTTGTCTGCAACACGTGAATTCCACTCGCCGACGATCGAGCGAATGTTTTCCAGTATGATATAATTGGAATTTCGGAAGTTCAGGGCATCCGTCCTGCTTCGACGGTTCCCGGCCCCCAGGGAGGATGAATTCGACATCAACACATCTGTCTTCGAATCCAAATGCGTATATCTCAGATTCAGCTTGTTACTCTCATCAAGGTTGTAATCCAGTCTGAAGAGAAATCTCGTCGCAGGCGTTTCATGATCGTATCCTTGGTATGGGCCGGTCTGGTATCCGAAGTTTGAACTGAGGTAGCTGCCGAGCTGATTCAGATCGGATGCAAGGACTCTCGTGGTATTCCCGCCGACAGTCTGGCCGCCAGTATTGGCGAGATAGGTTGTGCCCGGCTGTGTAATTCCATCGTTCTCGAAACTCGAGAAGAAGAACAGCTTGTTCTGCATGATGGGGCCCCCGAGGCGTAAACCGATTTGGTTATACTTGAAAGTTCCAGGGTCAAAATCGACATCTCTCGCCTTCTTCCCGACAAGGCCCTCGTTTCGGAATTGGTAATACGCAGAGCCGGAGAACTCGTTCGTTCCGCTCTTCGTGACGCTATTGACGCCGGCACCGACGAAATTGCCCTGGCGAACGTCATAAGGCGCCACATTAACCTGCACCTGCTCAATGGCATCCAAAGAGATTGGAGCGACACCTGTTCTGTCGCCAGGCTGACCAGCGAGCCCAAAGGAGTTGTTGAAATAGGATCCGTCGACTGTCATGTTATTCAGTCGATTGTCCTGACCGGCAAATGAGAAGCCGAAATTGACACCGCTGTACTGAGGAGTCAAACGGGCAAAGTCCTCGATTCTTCTGCTTATCGTCGGAAACGACTCAATCGTCTCTCTCCCGACGGAAGTGGCGGCGCCGGTTCTTTCAGCGCTGAAAATTGCATCGCG
>JACPLA010000068.1 GCA_016186715.1 Ignavibacteriales bacterium
CCGATACTCGACGAAAACAAGGTAAACGGAGCTCCGGATCTTATGATCGAGATAGTCTCCGAATCAACGGAAGGGCGCGACCGGGGATTCAAGATGAAACTGTATGCAAGAGAAGGAGTAAAGGAATATTGGATCGCCGACCCCGCACATAAGTCGATCGACGTTTATCAATCTGCACGAACTGGCTTTCAGTTGTTTGGAACATTCACCGGGTCCGATGAGCTGCGGTCCGCCATGTTCGGCAGCGTGGGATTCCGTGCCGCCGAGATTTGGACGTAGCCTGTCGCTTGTTACCCGTTATCCCGTTCTCTCACCAAATTGTCCCCCCAACCTCAGTCCCCGGCTTCAATCACAGCAAACGCCACCACAGTGTTCTCTGTATGGGAAAGGGAGAGATGGACGCGGTTCGTCTTCAGGCTGTCGGCCAGCCCGCGGGAGAGAACAATCTTCGGTGCACCAGAAGGCTCATTGACCACCTCAAGGTCCTTCCAGCGGAACTCGCCACTCCATCCCGTCTGCAACGCCTTGCTGACCGCTTCCTTCGCTGCAAACCGCGCGGCGAAATGTTCATGCGGATTTTTCTTCTTTTGGCAGTAGGCGATCTCGGCCTCCGTGAAGATCTTATTGACAAACGCCTCTCCCTGCTCGGCCAGCATCTGCTTCATCCGCTGCACATCGACCACATCGACCCCGATTCCCTGAATTCTTGTCATTGCCGGCGACCGTTTTCCTTGTTCAGGATTGGTATGAGTTCGGCGATATCCGCGATGTCATAGTCGGCGTGGGAATGGACCGTGCCGAAGGTGTCCCCATAGCGCGCGAACACGGTTTTCATCCCCACCTGTTTCGCGCCAACGACATCCCGCTCTGCCCAATCTCCGATCATTAATGATTTCTCCGCCTTGACCCCCAGTTTTTGCAGGATTTTTCTGAACGGCTCAGGAGAGGGCTTTCGTTCGCCGGTGTCTTCAAACGTGACGACGGCATCAAAGATATGATGGAAGTTCAGATAACATAACCTCAGCCACGCTTCACGCGCCGGGGCATCGGAAACGACGCCGAGTTTCAGCTGCATTTTCGTCAGCTCCATCAATGTCATGTACACGTGCGGATAGGGAACCAGCGAAGCCTCACGCGCACGGCGGTAGGCAATGATGCCGGAAGAGAGGATCTTGTAATCGATCTTGCTGAATTCGTCGTACAGCAGCTGATCGAAGACATTCTGAAATTCCATCCCCTTCAGTTTGTAAATCTCATCGATCCTTGCCCGGATCTCATCGGTCGGCAGCTGAAGGCCTGCATCGCGCATCGCCGCAATGGCCGCCTCCACCGCCTGTTTCTTCATTGCCATGAAATCGACAAGCGTGTTGTCAAGATCGAAAATGACGGCCTTGATCATCGGTTTTCAGAAAGGAATCTAATTGCCAGTTCGTACCCGGCGGCGCCAAACCCGGCGATGAC
>JACPLA010000069.1 GCA_016186715.1 Ignavibacteriales bacterium
CAATTTCATTCGACCGTATCCGCGGGAGGGTCGAACAGGAGTTCAAATTCGAGAATCAACGAACGGCTGTGAGACGGTATTTAGATCGACTGAGAGAGAATGTGGCGGTCGATATCAACGAACAACGATTGAGCGGATTTACCCTGGATGAGGCAAACGCTCAGGCCTCACTGTCTAAGACGCCGATTGGCTAAAAAAAGGTGGATGCATGAAAATCATATTCTTTGCGTTCCCGGTTCTCCTGGTTTCGAGTCTCGTTCTGGCAGGAACGACAGGGAAGATCGCCGGGAGGGTCACGGACAGAGCAACCGGGGAGCCCCTCATCGGCGTGAACATCATTGTCGAGGGGACGGTTCTCGGCGCCGCGACGGATGTAAACGGGAATTATGTGATTCTCAACGTTCCTCCGGGGTTGTACAATGTGAGAGCGCAGTATGTGGGGTACCAGCCGGTGATCTTCGAAAAGGTCAGCGTGTCGATTGACCTGACCACGAAGCTCGATGTCTCGCTGTCGGAAGCTGCCGTTGAACTTGATGTTGTAGTGGTCGAGGCGAGGCGGGATGTGATCAAGAAGGACATCACCTCGAGCCAGTCCCTTGTTTCATCACAGCAAATTCAGGCCCTTCCCGTTTCAGAGTTTAACGACGTCCTGCAGCTGCAGGCGGGTGTAACCAGGGACGCTGAGGGCGCATTCCACATACGAGGCGGGAGGACGAGTGAAATTTCCTATTGGGTGAATGGTGTTTCCATCACAGATGCCTACGACAACAGTCGGGGCATTCAGATAGACAATAATAGCATTCAGGAACTTCAGGTCATCAGCGGAACCTTTAACGCGGAGTATGGTAACGCGATGTCGGGCATCGTGAACGCGGTCACCAAGGAGGGAAAGAGGGATTTCCATGGCGGGATCGTCATGTACGGAGGTGACCACGTGAGCAACTTTACGGAATACTTCCCTCATATCGATCGAATCGACCCGTTGGCAAAGAAGAACGTTCAGGGAAGCCTGAGCGGACCGATTCCCTTCACCGGCGATCTTCTCGGTTTTTACCTGAACGCCCGCTACTACTATGATGATGGCTATCTCTTTGGTGAACGGAGATACAACGCGGATGGCACGATTGGAGATGGGCAGGTTCTTTCCATGAACTGGCAGCGAACCTGGTATGGCCAGGGGAACCTCAGCTTCTCGCCGGTGCAGGGACTCAAGCTGAACCTGGAGGGCCTCTATTCCAAAGAGCACTTTCAGGATTACGACCATTCATATCGTTGGAACCCCGACGGCAACGTGAGAAAATTCGCCGAAAGCTACAGTACGACTGGAACCCTTACTTACATGCTTTCCCCGTCGGCATTCGTTACCCTGAAAGGCTCATACTTTACCAAGGACTTCAACGAATACCTTTATGACGATCCGTTTGACAAGAGGTATCTTCATCCCGATTCGTTGATTCTTCCGACCAACTATTCGTTTAGAACGAAGGGAACAAACCTTCACAGGTTCTACCGACAAACAGATACGTACCTTGCAAAAGGCGATTTTACGAGCCAGGTCTCACAAACGCATCTGGTAAAACTCGGGGTTGAGGCAAGATCTCACTATCTCCGGTTTGATGATTATAATCTTGAACCGTTGAGAATAAACAACATTCCCGTCGAACCGTTTACTCCTTCGATCCCCGGCGTTTCCCAACCGAACCGCGACAAATACAAAAACAAGCCCTTGGAAGCTTCTGCATACCTTCAGGATAAGATTGAATTTGAAAATGTCATTATCAATGTCGGCTTGCGGTTGGATTATTTTGACGCCAAGGGAAAGGTCTTGGTTGATGTGGCGGATCCGAATATCTATGCTCCTCTGCGTACAGAAATGGAACTACTCAGCATCGAAGAAAGGGAACCTCATTTCTACAAAGATTCCGAACCGAAGTTCCAAGTCAGTCCTCGCTTTGGAATTGCGTATCCTGTCAGTGAAGATGGCGTCGTCTATTTTTCCTATGGACATTTTCTGCAGGTTCCCCCGTTCCAGTATCTGTTCCAAAAGGGGCCTTACAAAGTTCCCAATAGCGGGTCATTTACCGGCGTCTACGGTAATCCAGATCTCGAGCCCCAGAAGACGGTCATGTATGAAGTCGGCTTTAGGCAGGAATTGTTCGAGCACTATGCGGTTGATGTCACTGGTTTCTACAGGGATGTGAGAGACTGGATAACCGCCGGAGCCATTCTCGTTACAAGAAATGGTGTCACATACTCGATTTTCACAAACAAGGATTATGCAAATGTCAAAGGGATAACGCTCACGGTGAGCAGAAGATTTACTGATCATTTTGCGTTTGATCTTCACTATACGTACCAGGTGGCTGAGGGAAGCAATTCAAAGCCTGAAGATGAATTTGAAGCCGCGAAAGGAAATGGTGAACCAAGCCTGTTCTTGATTCCAATGGATTGGGATCAAAATCATTTGCTGAATGCATCTGCCTTGGTCGGGATTGACGGCTGGGGCATCAGCTTGCTTGCCCGTTACGGAACCGGACTCCCCTATACTCCGTCGACGACAGTCTACACGGCAGAACGGGGGTTAGGTTCCGGCTTTCTTCGGAACAGCCGGAGGAGGCCGAGCCAGTTCGCCCTTGACCTGAAACTGGACAAAACAGTCCGTCTTTTGGGCTTCGACGTCACCGCGTTTCTCAGGGTGTTCAACCTGCTCGACAACAGGGTCCCTGTGAATGTCTTTGGAGATACAGGGCAGCCTGATTTTACGACCGAAACACAATCGGCCAGAGAAAACCCGGACAGACCGAACACGATCGAAGAGTATACCAGGTTTCCCTGGCACTACGGCGAGCCGAGGAGTATTCAATTTGGATTCGACATTTCTTTTTAATGATCTTGGGAATTTTAAACGCGGTAGGCAGTAGGAAGAAATGAAAACCGGAGGTTCTTCGTAATGTCCTTTTCTGGCAAAATCAATGTATCGGTTCTCTTCCTGATTCTTTTTCTTGCTGATGCAGGGATTGCGCAACACGTTCCGAGCAAGGAGAGGGGAGATGTCAGGTTTCGTAGAAAGGCGCAGATGGAGGGGAACGAGATAAGGGCATCTATTTTTAATTATGGGATGGCAGGGAGAGAGGGGGGAGAATTTCCGATCCATGTCCAGACCCCTTTTGAGTGGCCCAAGAATACCGGAAAGGTCTATCTTGCGGTCACGGGAATCATGGTGGGTGCTGAAGTGGTTGACGGCCAAGGGATCACACGAAGAATCGTCTCCAGGCCGCACTACCTGAACTCGCCGGACGGAAAGCCCTGGACTTTTGAACCGATTCCCGGTTATTACAATGAGCAGAATCCTGAGGGTTTCGCTACAAGTAATGATCCTGCCACCTGGCCCGCTTCTTGGCCGGATAGAGCGGGTGACGAGTTTGATCCCGGTTGGCCTGGTCAATGGAACGGGTATTTCGGCAAGGATATTCTTAACGCTGACCAGGAGCTGTTTTTCCGCGCATCGGATAATTCGTATGACAGATATACCAATTATTTCCCGGATACGACCGACCTGACAAGAAAAGGCTTGGGACTTATCCTCGATGCGCGCGTGTTGGCGTGGTCTCAAATACTTGTTCAGGATGCCATGTTTTTCTTGTTCAAGATCAAGAACGACGGGACGAAGCCGCTGAACAAAGTTGGGGTGAGCATTTTGTGGGCCGATTTCGTCGGAGGAGAAGGCAAGGATAATATCTCTGAATATGATATCTTCAACAAGATCGCGTGGTCCAGAAACAGCGATAACCGCTCTCCCGACCCCGCCTTTGGTGCGGACCCGGTTGGAATCATAGCCGGCGTGTTTCTCGAAACTCCCGGAAACTCTGTGGACCGGATTGACAATGACGGCGACAGTCCTGAATTCGGTCCAAGAGTGACGGAAGAAATGCTGGTTGGTGAAAGCGACCCTTCAATTCCTTTGGGTGACCCCCGGAGATCCGACGGAATCGATAATAACGGGAACGGCTTGATCGACGAAAACCTGACCCACGTTCCGTTCGCTGATCAGGTGGGTGTAACCTACGCGGACAGAATAGGTCAGCCGATCGATCCTGCATGGCTGGCCGAGCATCCGCGATTTCACCGCTGCGACAATCCTGTTGTTACCGCCGAAATGGTGGCTGCTGCTTCTGTAGATAAATGGAAAAGATGGCCCCCGGACCCGGAAAACGATCCTCTCCAGCAGGGTCAGGTACATTTAATTGGGGTTGAGGACGACGATATTGGATATCCTTGGAAGGATAATATCGATGGGTGTAACCTTCCCGGTCATACTCCTGAAGCAGGCAGCCCTGTGATAACACAGGAAATGATAACCATCGCTGCCAATGATGCGCCATACTACCGCTATCGCCTGACGGGTACACGTGATAGTTACGGCCAGGAAATTATTCTTTACAACGTTGTTCAGTCAACTCTCGGTATTCCGTATACAGACGGGGTGGATAACGACAATGACGGGGCAGTAGATTATGGCATTGACGAAGGAATCGATGTCATGATCGACGAATCGAGAAACAATGGAATAGACGACGATTATGACTGGAATCCGTTCACCGATGACGTTGGCCTGGATGGCGTTCCTTTTACAAGCGACCCTGGAGAAAATGACGGGAAGGCGACCTCCGGTGCACGTTTTGGCTTGCCGGGTGAGCCGAACATTGACGTCACCGACGTTGGTGAAACGGACCAGATCGGCCTGACCGGGTCATTCTACAGACCGTCGTCCGAATGGATCGATATCTACAGCGACGATTTCATTTGGAACGAATTTATGGTTCCCGGTAATTTTTTTGATCCTGCGCAGGCAGTAGCGGATGATTATAACCTGTTCATTTCTTCAGGACTTTTTCCTCTTCAACCGGGACAAGAAGAGCCGATCTCATTTGCCGTCATTCTGGCAAACGGTCCTGTTCAGGATCCGAACGGGCAGATCAGAAAGCAGGAAGTGTTAGCGAAGAAAGTACGTGCTCAGGAAACTTACAACAACGATTATCAGTTTGCGAACGCGCCCGTTACCCCCACCCTGACTGCAGTTCCGGGTGACGGGAGAGTAACGTTGTATTGGGATGGCGAGGCGGAAAAATCCTTCGACAGATACATTGCCAATATCGGAGGGAACGGAAATGATTTCGAAGGGTATAGGATCTACCGGTCTTCCGACCCGGCATTCCAAGATGCGCTTGAAATCACGAACGCCCAAGGGGTTCCCACGTTCCGGTTACCCATTGCTCAGTTTGATCTCGACAACGGAATTACCGGGTACGACTCCGTTGGGTTCGGCGGTGTTCACTTTTACCTCGGCAATGACACCGGCTTGCGCCATTCGTTTGTTGATTCGACTGTTCGGAACGGATTCACGTATTATTACGCCATCACATCCTACGACGTAGGCTATCCGGCCGGAAAAATTGCACCGTCGGAATGCAGTATCAATATTTCCTTAAATGCCGACGGCAGCGTGAAAACAATTGGACGAAATGTGGCGAAGGTGAAGCCGGAAGCCGCTTCGGCAGGCTACGTACCCGCTTCTCTGGGGACCGTTGAATTGGTGAAAGGGTTTACGACCAGCAAGGTTTTTTATTCAATTGTGGATCCTGAAAAAATCAAAGACGGACATGTTTATCATATTATCTTTGAGGATACTTTGAGACGGGGCAGTTCAGGGAGACCAGATACTCTCACGACAAAGAATTACAGCGTCTTCGACTCGACAGCAAGTGTTTTCTTGATCGAAAAAAATACCCAGTTCGGCGTGGGTGTTGAGACTCCCCTTGTTGATGGCTTTCGCCTTGCATTCCTCAATGAAAGCAGGGTAACGTTGGATCGGAATCGTTCCGGTTGGTCGAGCCCTGTGACGACGCCCTTCGTATTTCAGAAATATACCTCCCGCTTTGTCCAGGGAGTGGAAAGGCCAAACGATTACGAAGTAGTGATTGGTGATTCCGGACTAGGGATGTCCATGAATTTTGACCATGATAGAATCATATATCCATCCATCCCCGTCAACTTCAAGGTCTATAATAAGAACAAAGAACAGTTCATCCAGTTTGCCTTCCTGGAATTTGATGGCACCGGCCCGTATCAAACAGGTTGGTTTTCGTCCAACGGCGGTTCAAGACAGGACAGAATTGTTTTCCTGGAACCAAGAGATGAGAACGACACGACTCTGATTCCGACGTGGTGGTTCTTCCTGGACAAAGTGGACACGACGACCGCGGTTCACACTCTTCCCCAGCCAGGCGACACAGCAAGCATAAAATTGACAAAGCCGTTCCTGTCGACAGATCAGTTCAGACTTGTTACGAGAAGGGCGTACATCGATAGGGAGAAAGCCAGAGCTGAGCTTGACATGATCAAGGTTGTGCCCAATCCTTATCTGGCCAATGCTCTTTGGGAACCAAAGAACCCATACTCGAGCGGTCGCGGGCCGCGGTCCATCCATTTCACGCACCTGCCGAATAGATGCACGATCCGGATCTTTACGGTCAATGGCGAACTGGTAAACCAAATAGAGCACGACAGCCCTCTGGAAAATGGGACCGCGGAATGGGATTTGCTCACAAAGGACAATCTCTCCGTCTCTTTCGGAGTGTATATCTATCATGTGGACGCCCCCGGAATCGGGCAAAAGGCGGGAAAGTTTGCGATTATCAAGTGATTGAATCTTTAGTTAAATTCCTCCGGGAGATTTAGAAAACATGAGACCCTCCTACTCGGCGATTCCTGTCCTCGTCGTTGTCATGCTTGCAACGGCACCCGGCCAGGTTACCAAGACGGGAACGACGGCTGCAAAATTTCTGAGCATTGGAATCGGAGCACGGGCCAATGGGATGGGAGGAGCGTTCTCCTCCGTGGCGGACGATGCCTCGGCCCTCTACTGGAACCCCGCTGGCGCCGCATCTCTGAGCGAGTATCATGCCATGGTGACGTACACCAGTTTGTTCAAAGACCTGGACATCAATCTTAATTACCTGGCTCTGGTATTGCCTGCCGGCGACTTTGGAAACTTCGGGCTCAGCGCTGTCGCGATTGACTATGGGAAGATGGACGTAACGACGGAGCTCCGTCCCGAGGGAACCGGAGAACGATTTTCCGCTATCAGCTACGCTCTTGCCCTTTCCTATTCCCGGGCCATTACCGACTATTTTTCCGCAGGTATCACCGTGAAGTATGTCAGAGAGGACATCTGGAACTCCCACGCAGATGGAATTGCTTTCGACGTCGGTACGCTGTTCACAACTCCTTTCTATGGCGTGAAATTTGCCAGTATGATATCGAATTATGGATCGAAATTGCAGATGTCGGGGGAGGATTTGCTGATCCGGTATGATGCCGACCCACAGAGGAGGGGGAATAACGAAACCGTGGATGCCTATTACAAAACAGATCACTTCGAACTTCCTTTAAAACTGCAAATTGGACTTTCACGGGAGTTTGAGTTCCTTGAAGGTTATCGGTTGACGATTGCAGTGGACGCAACCCATCCAAACGACAACGCGGAATACGTAAACGTGGGTGCCGAGCTTTCTCTTTTGGACAACTTGGTTTCATTGCGAGGAGGGTATAAGGCCCTTTTCTTGGAGGACAATCAGGAAGGGTTGTCGTTGGGACTGGGCGTTCACTATGGACTGGGACTCTTTTCCATTGGTGTCGATTATGCTTTCCAGCAGTACAAGTTCTTGGGCAATACTCAAACGTTTGGCGTGATGTTTAGATTCTGAGCATTTCCAAAACCACAAATCCATTCACCAATCACAAAAAAGGAGCACGCATCATGAACAGAGCACTACTGCTTGTTTGTACGCTCCTGTTTGGGCTGCTGGTCTCAAGGGCCCAAACGGTAAGTGTCACCTTTCAGGTCGACATGCGCGTTCAAATAGCGAAAGAAGCGTTTAACAGGTCCCAGGATCAGGTCTCGGTCCGGGGGAGCTTCAATGATTGGGGCGAGACTGCGATGGCGGACGGTGACGCGGATTCTATCTATACGGTCACCGTGAGCAATGTTGCTCAGAGTTCGACGATCGAGTACAAGTATTATCACAGCGGCGGCGGAGGGACCTGGGAAGACGGAGATAACAAGTCGCTGACTGTCGGAACGTCCGATACAACGCTGAGCGTTGCGTTCTTCAACGGCGAAGCCTTTCCTTCTGGTGATCCCGCCAATGTTACCTTTGAGGTCGACATGCGGCTGCCTGCAAAGCAAGATGCTGGTTTTTTGAGCAGGAAGGTTTTCGTTGCCGGCAACTTCACGATGCCCGACTGGGGGGCCGGAGCTCTCGAAATGGCGGATGCGAATAGCGATTCGATCTATACGGTGACGACGCCGATCAATTCCGCACAATTGATTCAATTCAAGTTCCTTCACACTGCGACAGATCCCGCCTCGGGGACCTGGGAAAGTGTTGATAACAGGAAATCGTGGATCGTCGACGGCGACCAGACGATTTCGAAGTTCTGGGATGATACAAACCCCGATGTCACACTGGCCGATGGAAACATTTTCTTCGAAGTTGACATGAGCGTATTGGCAGAACTCGGTATCTTCAATCCCGATGCTGATTCCGTTCAAATACGCGGGGTGTTCAACGGCTGGAACGATTCACAGCCCGCGCGCTCCCTCATGAATCAGGATGCTGCAAATGCCAGCGTCTGGTTCCTTGAGATTCCGCTCGTTCAGCAGGAAGTCAATGGCACCCAGGCGTACAAGTTCTTCATCAAGAACCCTTCGACCGCCGTCCAGTATTCAAATACCGGCTGGGAGGTCCCGATCGGCAACACAATTACCTCGGATCGGAACCGAGCAATCACTTTTGAGGGAAGTGAGACACAGGAAGCCCCCGTTGCCTATTTCGAAAACATTCACCCTGACTGGGTGATACCCTCAGGCACCAGCGTTGATGTTACCTATACTGTCGACATGAAGCCCGCAACTCCTGGGTTCAGCCCTGCAGTCGACACCGTATACTGGATACCAAGGCAGCCTCTCTACTATGCTCTTAACGGGCTGGCATGGAATCTGGAACAGAGAGTCCTTCGCCTTACGGATACTAATGGGGATTCCGTCTTCACAGGTACCCTCACGATCGAGGGGCCCGCTTTCAACGGATTCCTCTACAATTATGCGTACACGAGCACAAGCGGATTCGTTCAGGAAGATGGTGGACAGGGCGGAGCCAGGGTACGATTCATCGGCCAGCCAGCAGCCAGACAGTTCACCAGTCCATGGACGATGCCGGCGGATGTCTGGACCAACGGTGAAAAGCCCGAAGAGGAAGCGCCTTTGGTAACAGGTGTTGAGAGAATTTCGGAAACACCTGCTACGTACGCTCTGCACCAGAACTATCCGAATCCGTTCAACCCGTCGACGACGATCAAGTTCGACATTGCCACGAAAGAGCATGTGACTCTGAAGATCTTCAATCTTTTGGGTCAGGAAGTTGCGACGTTGGTGAATGAAGAACTGGCTCCGGGAGGCTATTCGGCTAAGTTCGACGGACAACGGCTTTCGACCGGGGTGTACATCTACCGCTTCTCCGCGGGCTCGTTCACGCAGGTGAAGAAAATGACGTTCTTGAAGTAAGATCCTTCCCCGCGGTAGCACAGGAAGCCGGGTCTTGGTTCGATCCGGCTTTCTTATTTTGAGGTAAGGACGTGTTCGATCTGCTGACGGAGGCCGGCGGCCTTCGGGTAGGTAGAATCGATTGCGAGGCACGCGTTGATCGCATCAAGCGCTTTTTGATATTGTCTTGCATACGAGTACGCGCCGGAAAGATTATAAAGAACCTGTGTATCGGCCGGGTCGTATTTGAGGCTCTCTTCAAGAAGCGCGACGGCTTCGTTTGTCTCTCCCCTGGAGAGGTTTATGATTCCCAGCCACTTTGAAGGATACGCGCCAGTCTTGATCGCTTTCCTTCTCTCGAGGATGGAAAATGCCTCGTCATACATCTGAACTTTGAGGAGCTCGTTGGCCACGAAATCATAGTACTCCACAACGATGGGATACTGAGAAATCAGAACATCCATCTGCCGCTGAAAGTGGACGTAATCCTTGTTGCTGAGATACCACCCCGCGAGTTTTTTTTGAACCGCTTCCCATGTTTCGTTCTTTTCAAGGAACTCGAGGGCGGTGCTTTCAACAAAATCGGCGGGCTTGATCAGTTCTGAAAGAATCTTCTTGTTCCGTTTTTCAATGTAAGGCCAGTCGTTCTTCAAGATCGTAATACGATATTGCGCGATGACGGAGTCAAGCCGTGTAAACGGAAAACTCTCCCGCGTAAGCCGGTTCAACTCGGCGCTGGCGAGATTGCGGGGGACGCACGGTGGCAAGAGCTTGTTTCTCTGCATCGCATCGAAATAGAGACGCGCCATCAATTCATACCCCTCCAGCGTGGGATGGAGATGATCGGTCATGAGATTGTTTCCCACGATTCCGCCCGGACTGAGAGCGTTGAAAGCAGAATCAACAGGAACGACCGGACACCGATATTCATGCCCAAGGCGCCGGATAAGCGTATTCATCTTTTCCGAAGACCGAAAGCGCAGGACGTCTAAGTCTTTGGCCAGCCTGAAGAGAGAATCCGCCGCAGGATAGTTCTTTGTGGCTAATTCTCCGTGAGCATCCTGAAAAACATCATTTGCTGCGGGATAATGCTCTGTTGCA
The DNA here is from genome assembly GCA_016186715.1 of Ignavibacteriales bacterium. Lineage (GTDB taxonomy): Bacteria > Bacteroidota > Ignavibacteria > UBA10030 > UBA10030. The sequence continues at coordinate 10,706 of JACPLA010000069.1, forward strand.
ATCGAAATGAAAGGTGGATGGTCTTTCAGGTTGTTCGTGAGGGTGCCGAGAATGACGGGAATGTGGCGATCTGCCGCCATCTCAAGAATACTTCGCATGTTTCCTTCGTATTGGGACAAGCCTTGGGCGAATTTTTCAGAGTCCAGCGGAATGTATTGATCCTTTGCCATGCGGGACATCAGCGTCCCATCCTGAGGAGCGGCACCGTCTGCCAGCCATTGTGATATGGTTTGAATCGCGGTTCGCACCAATTGCGTGGTCTTGAATCTGCTGAGCAAGAGCGAAAGCCGTATCAAGGCGGAGTTTGATCCAAGCGTTTCTGTCGAGCCGACACCAAGTGCACCGTAGTACTCGTTGTGCCCGGCGTACACAAGAACCAAGTCGGGTTGTTGTTCAAGAACCCCCGGGAAGAGATCTCTGAGCGTATGAGTATTGACTGCGGTCATACTCAAGTTCACCACCTCGATTGTGCATCCGGGGTAAAGAATGTCAAGTCGTTTTTTGAGCCATCGAGAAAAAGAACCGATTGGAGTGTAAGGATATCCGGCACCGCTGCTCTCGCCCAAAACAAAAACGCGAAAGGTTCCCGGTTTCTTGTGTTCATCGAAGACATCCTGAATGGATATCGGAATGTTTTGAACGGAGTGAAAATACCGTTTCCCGATGTCGTGATTGAGAATCAGTTTGTCATTCGTGGCGTGGATCCATTGTTCGGTGCTCGTTCCATAACGAAAGAGTCTGAGACCTGTTTCAAGAAGTAAGAAGAAGAAGGGGGGGATGAGAAGAAGAATGAGCGAAAACAGCACACGGCGTGTTCGGGAAGGTTCTCTTGAGAGCTTTGAATCAGGTCGAGCTGAGTCCATGGAAAGATGGGCGTGTTAGGCGAAAAGACAAAACAATGTACAGTTTTTGCCATGAAAAGAAAATCATGGATGATTCGGTTTTTTGGTAGTGCGCCGCTTTGCTTTGAAAAGATCAACGCAGAGACATAGAGAGCGCGGTGAGTCGCAGCGGGATAGTGCCTTATTTGTGCTTAATACTTTGCGTTCCTCTGGGACCTCAATAGACGTCTCTGCGATTTTCTTTCTAAACTGAGACACTACTGGTTTCTCTCCTTCGTTGCAACTCCATCGTCTTTTGGGTATATTGATTTTTTCCGAAAAACCGATGACGATGTAAAATTGGTGAAGGCGAAATGATGAATGCGATGCGCAGAATCGGGTCATTTCTATATAAACGCTGGATGGCATTTGCGCGCCTCCTCGCCATCGTAAACACGACCGTTGTCCTTACGCTGGTGTATTTCCTGCTCATCGGCCCTTCGTGGCTGATTATGCGCCTACTGGGGAAAGATCTCCTTGATCGGCGCCTGGGAGATACCCAAAGCTACTGGAGGATGAAAGATCCGCTTCATCACACAATGGACGAATGTCGGCGTCAGTTCTGAGTGTCCAAATGACAATTCTCGGAATATCGTGCTTCTATCATGACGCGGCGGCCGCTCTTGTGAGAAACGGAGAGTTGATGGCGGCGGCCCAGGAGGAGCGGTTTACCCGGAAGCGGCATGATCAGAGTTTCCCTGTCAACGCTATTCGCTACTGCCTGGATTCCCAGGGCTTGACCTCGCTCAATGTCGATTATGTCGTTTTCTACGACAAGCCCTTTGTCAAGTTTGAACGGATCCTCTCGACCTATATCGCTACTTTTCCGAAAAGTCTTCCCTCGTTTCTGAAAGCCCTGCCAATCTGGCTGAAGGAAAAAATGTGGATTCCACAGACGATCAAACGGGAACTCTCCTACGATGGAGAAATTCTCTTCACGGAGCATCACCTGTCCCATGCGGCGAGCGCTTTCCTTGTTTCTCCGTTCGAAGAAGCGGCAATCCTGACGCTCGATGGCGTGGGTGAATGGGAGACATCGACGTTCGGCGTGGGTCGGGGAACAAGAATCGATCTCCATTACACCACACACTTTCCGCATTCGCTGGGACTCCTGTATTCCGCGTTCACCTATTATCTCGGCTTTCGGGTGAACAGCGCGGAATACAAGGTAATGGGCCTTGCACCGTACGGAGAACCCATATTCTCGGATCTCATTCTTCGGGAACTCGTCGACGTAAGATCCGACGGAAGTTTCAAAGTGAACATGAAATATTTCTCGTACGATCATGGGTTGACAATGACGGGAAAGGCGTTTGAACGCCTGCTGGGACAGCCGCGGAGAGAGCCCGAATCGCCGTTAACACAATTCTACAAAGATGTTGCCGCATCTCTGCAAAAGGTGACTGATATGATCGTGGTGAGAATGGCCCGGCATGTTGAACGGGAAACGGGTCAGAAGTATCTTTGTGTGGCGGGAGGAGTCGGACTGAATTGCGTTTCCAACAGCCATATCTACGAAAACACGTCGTTCAAGGAAATCTTCGTTCAGCCCGCTGCTGGGGATGCAGGGGGTGCTGTCGGTGCCGCATTCTATGTTTATAATACGCTCTTAGGGAATCCGCGGACTTACGTCATGAAACATGCGTTCCTGGGTCCCGAATACCCGGACGCGTACATAGAACAGTTTCTGCTGGCAAACGAGATACCATATCGCAGACTCGAACGCCGGGAACTTCTGGAGGAGACCGCACGTCGCATTGCCGATCAGGAGGTGGTTGGTTGGTTCCAGGGCAGAATGGAGTTTGGGCCACGGGCGCTGGGAAGCCGAAGTATTCTTGCGGATGCCCGTAATCCGAAGAATCAATCGACTGTCAATCTCAAGATCAAATTCCGCGAAAGCTTTCGTCCCTTTGCCCCCTCTGTGCTTGAGGAACGCGTTTCAGATTACTTTGATTGGAATCGGCCAAGCCCCTACATGCTCTTCGTCGCGACGGTTCCGGCGGAAAGAAGAACAATACCGGCCGTGACGCACGTGGACGGGTCTGCCAGGCTTCAGACCATCTCTCGTGAGCAGCATGAGCTCTATTATGATCTCCTGAAAGAATTTGAACGTCAGACGGAGTGCCCTGTTCTGATCAATACGTCGTTTAATGTGAGGGGAGAGCCGATTGTCTGTACGCCGGAAGACGCGTGGAACTGTTTCATGCGCACAGAAATGGATTCTTTGATTATGGGCAGTTTGGTGTTGAGCAAACGAGAAATGTCGGCTGTTGATAAAACAAAGATTCAAGAACAGGTTTTCGAGCCAGACTGAAAAGACCAAATATGTCAGTGATTCGGGAAGTAAAAGAGAGGCTGAAGATCTTCAGAGAGCTCTGGGCATTCATGAGGATTCGCAAGAAATGGTGGCTGGCGCCCATTATCCTTGTTTTGCTCCTGCTGGGCTTGTTTATTGTGGCGACTCAGGGCTCGGCTCTGGCGCCGTTTATTTACACGTTGTTCTAGGAAACGGGAGGAGAAGCGATTGAACGAAAAGGAAGAAGCCAGATGAAGCGGATTGTCACAGCCTGCGTTTCCGTCCTCCTCATGCGGGGCGACGTGATCGCGCAGACGACACCTGATAGCGTCACTGTCACATTCCGAACATATAAAGTACCCGGAAGGAACGTGTTCGTTCCGGGTGAATTCAATAATTGGGGTTCCAATGTCAATGGGGTCATTTCACCCGGTGATGCCTCGCAAATGTCCTACGATTCGAATTTGGAGGCGTACGTTAAGACATACAACTTTCAGATTCACGACTTCGGGCGCGAAATTGCGGATTCTGTCTACCAGTATAAGTTCAATGATGGTGGGTGTTCAGGATGTTGGTATTCAGACCCGTTGAACCCGGAACAGTATGGCCCGTTTAATAACTCTGTGCTCCGGTTGACCACGCTGTTTTGGTTTCAATACTACCCAACGCTTGCAGGGAGCACTATCACCCGAATTACCGCCGGACTCGTTCATGCGAATAGCGATTCAATTGTTTCAGTCCGTCTCAGCACTGGAATTTCTGAAGATGATTCCCTCACGACCGCTGATATTACCGGAAGTTATGATCGTCAACTGCGAATCGTGGATCACACACTGGGCAATCCTATCGGTCGGCTCAATTTCGTGCGTCTTGTCGCGGAAAATGATAAGGGTGATTCGGTTGTATTCAAATCAGGCGGAATTATTGTTTCCAATTTGCCCCTTCCTCCGTACGCCAGACATGGCGTGACCCTCCCAAGTCTTGAGTCGGGGGATTCCGTGACGTTTCGGCTTCGCGTGCCTGGGCGAGACTATGTCTTATTGCGCGTTGCTTCCATCGCGCAAGACCCCAAGAGCGCGCCCGCGATAACGATGCGGAATGGAGGCGATGGAAACTGGTGGATGAATGTGAGCCTGGACCCTCAAACGTATGAGTATCTCTACGAGCTTGACGACGGCTCCAGGATCTATGATCCTTGGGGCCGTTGGAGCGGAACGAATGGAACTCGGTTTGTCCTCGGGCCGGCTGGACTGACCGCAGACGATTATGTTTGGAGCTCCACTACCTACCAACGATCTCCGTTGAATAGGCTTGTAATTTATGAGTTGAACATCAGCGAATTCGCAGGCGGTGTTTTGGGAAAATCTGCCGGCCAGGCGGCCTTTAGAGATCTGATTGGCCTGCTTCCGCATTTTAATTCCCTGGGCGTAAATGCGATTGAGCTCATGCCGATCAATGACTTTGGCAACATTGGGACCTCGGGATTCTCCTGGGGATATGATGTCAGTCATCATTTTGCGCTCGAACCGCAGTATGGAACACCCCGGGATTTCAAAGAGTTTGTTGACTCCGCCCACGCACGAGGAATTGCCGTGATCGTTGACGTTGTGTTCAATCATCTGAATGATCCCGGTCCCCTCTGGCAAATGCTCCCAAATGTATCAACCAACCCATACTTCAAATCTACCTCGGACCCGCGACCGAATGAAGATGCCCTGTTCTTTTTCAAGGATATGGATCATTTCACTCCAGAAACGCAGGAATATGTGTATGAGGTTCTCAAAATGTGGATTGACGAATACCGCGTGGATGGTTTTCGGTACGATTTTACTCAGGGGATCGGCTGGGATGTCAACCAGCCTGAACTTGGCATTCTTGGCTGGGCAAATCGAATTGCCGCTGAGTACGGAGATAACATTTATCAGATTGCGGAACATTTGCCCGAAAGTCCGGCGCTGATCTCCCTCAGCGGTCTCACGAGCGGCTGGCATGACAGTTTTCACGACGAAATCTTCAAGGATCTTATTCCTTCACAAAAACCCCCTCTGTCAAATTTTCCCTCGCTCGTCTTGGGACTCGGTGCGTATCCGGGAAATGATATCCCGGCGAGTCCCGGCTCATATGCAGATCGCACTCAGCCTGTGAACGCGACTGTGAATCATGACGAACAATCACTGATCTATGAGCTACTGTCATTCCAGGGTGTAACGGACACGCTCGTTGCTCTCAAGCGGGATAAAGCTTATGCCGTGTTCATGTTTGCATCGCTCGGCATTCCCATGCTCTGGCAAGGAATGGAATTCGGAGAGCCGAGGGGATGGGGCAAGGCTGGTGATCCCGATAAGCTGGCCTATCGCCCGGTGCGATGGAATCTTGGGACAACCGGCCGGGGAGAAGAACATTTTCGATGGTACAAGACCCTCTGTTATCAACGCCGTTTTAATCCGGCGCTGTTCGACGGCAGCCTTCAAATAGTGAAACGATACGACGCTCAGCGAACGCTCGTCTGGGGACTGAGTGATAATCAATCAAATTCTCAAATCATGGTCATCGGGAACCTGTCCGATGCGGATCAGACAATAACGGATGTGCCGTGGTTATCCGTGGGGAATTGGTACGATGTTTTTGATCAGACTGTTTTCGACGTACCAAGCGCTCCTGTAGCAAGCATTCCTGTGCCTGGATTCACCATGCGCGTGTTTTCGAACAAAACAGACTCGGCCCTGAATATTCCCGTTTCGGTTGAGACGGAAGGAGACCGGATAATTCCCGAACAATTCCAATTGCATCAGAATTATCCTAACCCCTTTAACCCCAGCACCACCCTGGTTTATCATTTGCCGGAAGAGAGTTTTGTGAATCTGGCCGTCTACGACCTTCTTGGCCGGGAAATCACAACTTTGGTCAACAGTGTCCGACCACCCGGAATCCACCGCGTCCGCTGGGATGGAAGGGTGCAATCGGGAAGTGATGCCAGTACCGGAGTGTACTTTGTGCGAATCCAGGCAAAGAATTTTGTCGGGGTGAGAAAAATCATCCTCGTTCGATAGAACCTTGACCATCCAGTTATTTCTCTTTGTCTCTCCCTCCATTTATCTTTGGCAAACATGGAAATGAACGATCATCACTCGAGACGTGGGAAGACTCTGTTTTTGAATATCATCTGGCATCAACACCAACCTCTGTATCTTGACCCGGGAACCGATCAGCTCCAGGGTCCCTGGGTGAGAACTCACGGCACAAAGGATTACTACGACATGGCCGCCGTGATTGCTCGATATCCAGATATCCACTGTACCGTGAATTTGACCTCGTCCCTGTTATATCAACTGGATGAGTACTATGTGAAGCGATTGAAGCCGTTCGTGAATCTTACGACGACCAGCATAAATGCTGACAAATTCTTGGCAAAACAAGCGGGGAAAACAGATCCCTGGATCGACCTTGCCCTCAAGCCGACGTCGGATTTCGACGTCACGGATCTGGAATACCTTCTGTCGAACACATGGAACGCGTTTGGAATGAGCGAGGTGATGTTTGAAAGGTTCCCTCAATACAAGTCGTTACGTGACAAGTACCGAAATAGTGGAGTGAATGCGCTCTCGGAACAGGAACGAAGAGAGGTGAAGTTTTGGTTCTACCTCGCATCGTTTGATCCGGATTTCCTCGCGGGGAAGGAAAAGTTGGTCACTGGCGTAACCGTCAATGTGTCGGAGTTTATCGAAAAGAATCACGATGGGACCTATACACTGAAAAGACCTGTGTCGGAAGAGGATTGCCAGCGAATGGTTGTCGAGGCCTACAAGGTCCTTTCGGCAATCATACCGATCCACAAGAAAATGATGTACGATCCGTCGACGTACAAAGGTCAGATCGAGATCATCACGACCCCGTTTTACCATCCTATTCTTCCACTTATTTATGACTCCGATCTCGCCAAGCTGTGTCAGCCCGGCGATCCAATGCCTCAACGGTTTCATTTTCCTCGTGATGCCGAAATGCAGGTTGCGAAGGCCGTCCATTTCTATAAGCGGATCTTCGGAGTTTTTCCTCAAGGGATGTGGCCGGCGGAAGGGTCAGTCGCACACGACATTATTCCGGTCTTTGCGCGTCACGGGATTCGATGGATAGCAACAGACGAGAAAATCCTTTCGCGGTCTAAACCCCCTAATCGGCCAAAATTCTTTCCGTACGCGGCTCATTCCAGCTCCGGGAGCACGGGCGGCGAATCTCTTGCCATTTTGTTCCGGGATACGGAGCTTTCCGATAAAATCGGATTTGCCTACCAGAACTGGAGTGGTGAGGATGCTGCTGAAGACTTCATCCAGAGTGTTTTGCGATATGCTCCTCAGGGCTCAGAACCGGATAGGCTTCTGACAGTTATACTCGACGGTGAGAACGCCTGGGAATGGTACAAGCTCGATCATGACGGAAAACAGTTCCAGAATGCACTTTATCGCAAACTCTCTAAATTATCTGAAACAAAAGAAGTTATGACTGTTACTGTGAGCGAATATCTTAAGGGCAATCCTTTGCGCGGGGTTCCCGCCCATCCGATAGATTCACTCCCCCGGATTGAGTGGCTTTGGCCTGGGTCCTGGATTAACGCGAATTTTGACACGTGGATTGGGGAGGACGAAGAGAATAGGGCATGGGAGTACCTTTTGACGGCAAGGAGTGACTTGGGTGAGTCGGGAGTGAAAGAGCATGCTCCGGACGCTGCTCCGTCGCGGAAAGGAACAAAGCAATGGTACGGTTACAAGGCCTGGGAATCGCTCTATGCTGCGGAAGGTTCCGATTGGTTCTGGTGGTACGGTACGGATCAGAGCGCGCCTGCCGGAGAGAAACCCTTTGACCTTGCCTATATCACTCATCTGAACAATATCTATGAGTTCGCCCGAAAGGCCGGAGGCAGAATGCCGGAGAGGAAGTTCGAGCCGATCATCCGCGATGAAGCGAATCTCGCGCGCGCTCAGCGAGCAACGATGGCTCAAAGTTCCGAGGATCTTGTCACAGTCATGCTCCAATGTGATGCAAACGGCATTTATGTAAGGAAAACCCTCTTTGTTGTCGGGAATCATGACCAATTGGGGAATTGGGTTCCTAACAAAATGAAAATGTACGATGACGGCACTCATGGCGACCGTCAGGCCGGAGACAACATCTGGACGTTGGAGATGCTGTTGCCGGCGGGATCGATTCTGGAATACAAATATACCAATAGCGGCGCCGTTGGAAGTTGGGAACCGGGAGAAGAATTTCCCGGCGTCAGCAGAAGAGTGGTTCTTGACGCAAAACCCGGCGCAACCATGATCCTGTTGGATCGGTTCGGTATTCTGTGAGACTTCAATGCGAATGATTTTCTGTATAGGGGCGATGCTGGGAATTCTGGCGGGTTGCTCTCCGCCGAAGTCGGACGAGAACCGCGTTGTGATCTGGCATCAAATGCGCCCTGATGAGCAAAATGTGCTTCAGCGTCAGCTGAAGAGATACATGGAGTCCAAACCGGGCGTTACGGTCGTCGATCTATACAAAGAAACTGAGACGCTCCGAAGCGCGTACATCGTCGCTTCTATTGCCGGCCAGGGCCCTGATCTTGTCCATGGACCGTCGGATCCAATTGGAATCTATGAGGCGACAAGAACGATCCAGCCGTTGGAAAATCACCTCAATTCCGATTTCCTCACTGATTTCGATTCATCGGCCATCCTTTGGTACCGAGGCCATCTCTACCAGATTGCAGATAAGATTGGCAATCACCTGGCGCTTTTGTACAACAAGAAATTCCTTCAGAGACCTCCGACAACAGAGAAAGAGCTTATTGAAGTCAGTAAGATCATTCAGGATCGACACGGATATACGGCGGGCCGGCCCAACGTTTATGGCCTTTCCTGGAACTACATTGAGCCCTTCTTTTTTATTCCATTTTATACAGGATTTGGGGGATGGGTCCTCGGTCCCGATGGCGTGACACCCACACTGGATAACCCCTCCATGGTGCGCGCATTGGGTTTCATTCGCGAATTGCGCGACAAGCACAAGATCGTTCCGAATGAGGCCGATTATGAAATTGCGGATGCATTGTTCAAAGATGAAAAAACGGCTATGCTGATTAATGGAGACTGGTCGTGGGCCGGCTATCTCCAGGGCGGAATTGACCTCGGCGTTGCCCCGCTGCCGATGATAACGGAAACCGGGAAGTGGTGTGCACCCATGACATCGCCAAAGGGATATTCATTGAACGTCAACATCGACGAAAAGAAAATTCCGCTTGTGCTGGATGTCCTGCGATTCCTCTTGAGCCGCGAAAACCAGTTGGAGACAGCCCGGGAACTGACGACGGCGCCGACGCGAAAATCTGTTTACCGGGAGCCGGAAATAGTACAGAATGAAATTCTAAAAAACTCGCTCCTTCAAATCCGACGTGGCAGGTCAATGCCTGTCGTTCCGGAAATGAGAGCGGTATGGGATGCTATGAGACCCGGGTACCAGGCGGTGATGGGGGGCGCGCTGACGGCAGAGGAAGCGGCGAAGCAAATGCAGCGACTGGCAGTTCGGAAAATTCGTGAAATGAATGAATAGCCTCCTGAGTGCCACGGAAAAAAGATTCGGAGTAGGGAGGCAACAACTCTTCATTGCTTTCCTTGTACTCCCATCGTTTGTTATTCTTTCCGGCGTTGTGTTTTATCCGTTTGTGTACAACGTCGTGTTGTCCCTCGGAAATATGAATTTGAATCGAATCAGAGATTGGGAACTGATCGGATTTCGCCAGTACGTGAAAATCTTCACGGAGCCAGGTCAGCCGGATTTCTATTCGGTGTTTCTGAAGACGATCATCTGGACCGGAGTCAATATCGTGTTCCATGTGGCTCTGGGAGTTTTCCTGGCTCTGGTTCTCAATCAACGGCTCAAAGGAAAGTCCGTTTTCCGAACGGTTTTGATTCTGCCCTGGGCCATCCCGCAGTACATCGTCGCGTTGACGTGGAGAGGTCTCTTTAATTATGAATATGGCGCAATCAATTTGATTATTACCAAGTATCTTAACCTCCCGGCCGTTGAATGGCTCAGAAGCCCTACGGAAGCGTTTATTGCCTGTATTCTGACGAATGTTTGGCTGGGTTTTCCTTTCATGATGGTGGTGGCCCTTGGCGCGCTCCAGAGCATCCCCCACGAGCTTTACGAGGCAGCAGACATTGACGGTGCACGGTGGCATCATAAGCTCAGACGCATCACACTTCCGTTGATTCGTCCGGTGATGGTTCCGGCTATCACTCTGGGCGTGATCTGGACATTTAACAACCTGAATATTGTCTGGCTCGTCTCCAACACCGGGGAGCCGTCCGATAATACCCATATCCTCGTTTCGTTTGTTTTCAAGGCCGCGTTTAATTTCTACAGCTTCAGCTATGCGTCGGCGCTCTCCATGATTATTTTTGTCATTCTCCTGGCTTTCACGCTGATCTTCCTCACCAAATCACGGGCTACGGAGGCCGCATACTGAGATGGCGGTTCAGCACAAGCGTTGGTCAATTCTTCACAAAGTATTGAGCTACAGCGTTCTGGTCGTGTTTGCCGGCATTGCTCTTTTCCCGATCTGGCAGGTGGTCAATATTTCGCTGAGACCGGGAAATCGCCTCCTTTCCACCGTACTGGAATTTATCCCGGGTGACGCGACGTTTGACAATTATGTCAGACTGTTCACAGAGCGAGATTTTCTCCTCTGGATGTGGAACAGTGCCCTCGTTTCCTTTGCCGTAACGGTAACAGGGGTGGCCTTTGCTTCAACAGCGGGGTATGGTTTTTCGCGATTTCGATTTCTTGGAAAGAAGTTTGGTCTTCTTGCACTTTTGACAACTCAAATGTTCCCCGCGACGATGCTTCTTCTTCCGATGTACATCATGTTGATCAATCTGGGGCTGATCAACACATATCTCGGCATTATCATTGTTTATTCGGCAACCGCTCTTCCGTTCTGCGTCTGGACAATGAAAGGCTACTACGATACGATTCCTGTCAGCCTCGAAGAAGCCGCACGAATTGACGGTTGTTCCTCCTTTGGAGCATTCTATCGTGTCATTCTGCCTCTTGCGTCTCCGGCATTGGTTATTACCGCGCTTTTTTCCTTTATGACGGCCTGGTCTGAATACCTTGTGGCTTCTCAAATTCTTCAGGATACTTTGCTTTGGACATTGCCGCTGGGACTGAAATCTTTTGAGGCAACTATGAGCACTGAGTGGGGAATGTACGGAGCGGCCTCATTGATTGTCATGGTACCCGTTGTGATTCTCTTTCTGGCGCTCAGTCGCTGGCTGGTCTCCGGGCTCACATTAGGAAGTGTGAAGGGGTAGTGGGGAAATACAGCAGCAGAGCGTCGGGGCGTGGGAGATACGCCATTGTCATCCTGAGTTCGCCGAAGGCGAACGAAGGATCTGCCCATTAAGGTTGGCGTCACACGGAACCAACTGTAACCATCAACCAAGGACCAGGAACGTTTTTCTTTACCAGGAAATTCATTCTACAATACTCAAGAGACTTCATGAAGAGAGAGTGCTTGGTATTGAGTGCGCTTGTGTTGTTTGTTTTTTCATGTACGACCAGGAAGGACGACATGACAGTTTTGGAAGGAGAATGGCTGTTTAAGGTTGATTCCCTCGACCAGGGCATTGCGGAACGATGGTTTTCTCCCGATCACCAGAAGTCCGATTGGCAGCTCGTCGAGCTTCCGTCGTATTGGGACAGATATGGTCTGGAAGGCTACGACGGGGTGGGATGGTATGCGAAATCTGTGGAACTTGGGGACTCGACGGGACCACTTGCCGTTTTTTTTGAGGGCGTCGACGACGACGCGGATGTGTGGGTCAATGGCAAAACAGTCGGTTCACACACCGGATACAGCGACGCATTCTATCTGGATGTGACTGATGCCGTGAAGCCGGGTATCAACGAAATCGTTGTGCGAGTGAACGACCATTCCGGACCCGGTGGAATCTACAGGCCCGTCCTCATTACTCCGCTCCGACGCGTGGAAGAGTTGCTCCGCACCGAGTATGCGGAAACCAATGCCCGCGAAAGCGCGGATTGGGTGCGGGATGCCGTCATCTACGAGGTCTATCTTCGTTCGTTTTCACGGGAAGGGAATCTAAAGGGGTTGGAAAAGCGCGTGCACGAACTGAAAGATCTTGGAGTGACCGTTTTGTGGCTGATGCCGGTACATCCGATCGGAGACTTGAATCGAAAAGGAAGTCTGGGAAGCCCCTACGCAGTGGCTGACTACTACGCGGTCAATCCTGAGTTCGGAACGATGGAAGACTTCAAATCCCTCGTCAAAACGGTACATGACCGTGAAATGAAAATCATCATCGACCTGGTCGCAAACCATACGGCCTGGGACAGCAAACTGATGTTTGAAAGCCCGGAATGGTTTGTGAAGGACAAGTCAGGGGCGATTGTTTCACCCAACAGCGACTGGACCGATGTGGCCGATCTCAACTTCAGCCATCATGAACTCAGGAAGTATATGATCAATATGATGAAATACTGGGTTGACGAGGTCGGCATCGACGGGTTTCGATGCGATGTTGCAGAGCTTGTTCCCACTGATTTTTGGTATTTTTCGCGCGGAGAACTTGATAAGATCAAGCCTATTCTGATGCTTTCCGAGGGGACGCTTCCCGAACATCACGTCAAAGCGTTCGATATTACCTATGCGTGGAACACATTTGATGTTCTTGAGAAAGTCATCAAAGGTTCGACGCGTGCTCCCATCTTTCTTGAAATTCTGAAGAACGAGGGGTATCGGTTCCCGAAAGGTTCCTTGCGGATGCGCTTCAACGCAAACCATGATAAAAACGCGTGGGATTCACCTGCAGTCCTCAAATTCGGACGCGAAGGGGCAAAGGCGACGGCGGTTTTAATGTTCACTGTCCCGGGCATTCCTCTGATTTACAACGGCGAGGAGGTAGGCAATGAGAAGCGACTGAGCCTCTTCGAAAAAGTCGACATTGACTGGAGGAAGGGATCGGATTTCCGAAAGCTCTACGGCCGGCTTGGTTCGTTGCGCCGGAATCACCCTGCGCTCCGGTACGGTGTCCTGACAGAACTTTCGAACTCCGACAACGACAAAATCCTTTCGTTTTTGAGGAATTACGGAGCCGACAGTGTCATCACTGTCATTAATTTTTCCAACACACAAAAAACCGTCACCGTGGAGATAGGCCAAGCTGGAGCCGCAAGCGGCTTCGCAGACGTGTTCTCCAGGACCAGGACGAAAGCCGTCCGCGGAGCTCTCCAACTGACTCTCCCGCCGCTCGGGTTTCAGATTCTTGTTCCGAACATGAAAGGCACGCAATGAAAACACGAACAGAGTACCTGTTGTTCAATACAAAGAAGCACCGGGAGTATATAAACATCACGGGCGAAGTGGAAGGAATCTTGGAAAAGAGCGGGATCACTGAAGGAATGATTCTGGTGTCGGCGATGCATATTACAGCATCCGTTTATGTGAACGACGCAGAATCAGGGTTGATTCAGGATATCGATGATTGGTTGGAGAAGCTTGCACCCTTCAAGACGAATTATCGTCACCACCGCACCGGGGAGACCAATGGCGACGCGCATCTCAAGAGCCTGTTAATGCACCATGAGGTCATCGTGCCGGTCACCGGAGGAAAGCTCGACTTCGGCCCCTGGCAGCAAATTTACTATGCTGAATTTGATGGTCAGAGGAAGAAGCGCGTCGTAGTCAAGGTGATGGGCGAATAGGCGATACCTATTGCGAACAATTCGGCACTTTCTCGAATACATCTTTTTCGAAACCGCGTCTGGTCTCCTGGGAATGCTCCCGCTCCGCTGGGCCCGCCGGCTCGGCGGCTGGCTTGGAGAAAAAGTATTCACAGTCCTGGGATTCCGACGCGGGGTTATTCTCGAAAATCTCCGGCATGCGTTTCCACATTCTACACCCGACGCGCTGGAGCGGCTTGCACGCGGTTCATTCCGCAGCGTCGGAACATCCTTGTTCGAACTTCTGCGTTTTCCCTCCTTGAGCCGTGAGCAGATAAAATCGATGGTCCAGTTTTCCGATCATGACCTGTTTCACCGCTCCTTTGCCCGAAAAAAGGGTGTTATTCTCCTGACCGCGCACTTTGGAAACTGGGAACTGGTTCCCCAGGCAGTTTGCATACATACAGAATGCCCGTTTCTCATCCTTTATAAAGTACAGTCTAATCGATGGATCGACGCGAGGATCGCTGAACGTCGCGCCATGTTTGGTAATCAGGTGATTCCGATGGGGATGGCAGTCCGTGAAATGCTGCGCGTTCTGAACGAGGGGAAGGGCGTGGCCATGGCATCCGATCAGAGTGCCCCAAGAGAAAGCATCCGCATGGATTTCTTCGGCAGAGAAGTTCCGGTGTTCCAGGGAGTGGCGTCATTCGCCTTGAAAACTGGCGCCGCGTTGATTACGGCGTTTGCCATACGGCAACCAGACGGGACGTATCGAATAGGCTGCCGCGAAATTCCGTTTGATGATCTGGCAAATAACGAGGGAGGAATCGGAGAACTGACGTCGAGACACCTTCGCGCAACGGAAGCCATCATCAGGGAATATCCCGAACAGTGGATGTGGATGCACAGGCGATGGAAACATGTGAGTGAAGAAAAGAATGAGGAAGAGGCAGCATGAGGAGAATCAAACGCATTCTGGTCATTCAAACTGCCTTCCTGGGTGACGTGATTCTGACGCTTCCGCTTCTGCAGGTCTTGAAGGATTTCTTTTTCGAAGCGGAGATAGATGTTGTCGTTGTGCCGAGGTCGGCAGAAGTATGTCGCAACCATCCGGCTGTCCACGAGATCATTCTGTACGACAAACGAAATTCTCAGAAAGGCTTGGCAGGTCTTCTGGAACTCGGCCGGTCGTTGCGGAAGAGAAGGTATGATTTTGCGGTCGTACCTCATCGTTCCCTCCGAAGCGCCCTCCTTCCGCTTCTTGCGGGAATTCCGCTCCGTATCGGCTTCAAGAAAAGCGCCGGGCGGCTCTTGTTTTCGAAACGGGTGCAATATCGAAAAGACCTTCATGAGATTGAGCGAAATCTCTCTCTGCTCGGTGCAATCGGGATTGGGGAGATCGGAAGGACGCCTCCCCGTATATATCCCGGCAATGACAGTGCGGAAAGGGTTACGAAGTTTTTGACAGATCACGGGAGCGGGCCGACCAAGCCGATGGTGACCATTGCCCCCGGAACGATCTGGAACACCAAACGATGGCTTAAGGATCGATTTGCCGAAGTTGCCCGGGCATTGGTCAATGACGGATTTCAAGTTCTGCTGGTGGGAGGAGCGGAGGATGCTGGTCTGTGCCGGGAAATACAGACGCTTGCGGGTTCCGATCAGATCTTGTCTTCGGCGGGAACATTTTCGCTTCTTGAGTCGGCCGAAGCGATCCGTCGTTCCCGTATTATGATTTCCAATGACAGCGCGCCGATGCACCTTGCCGTAGCCGTTGGAACGCCTGTAGTTGGCATTTTTGGTGCGACCGTTCCTGCATTTGGATTTGCGCCGTACGGATCCAACGATGTCGTTGTCGAGACAAGAGGCCTTCGGTGCAGACCGTGTTCCGTGCACGGGGGAGATCGGTGCCCTATTGAGACATTTGAATGCATGCTGAATATATCGGCAGATCGTGTCTTTGCGAAAGCGCTGGAGGTACTGAACCGTGTCGGTGAGGTTGAGCGTGAAAAGCATTAGCGATCGGTTGTTTTTGGCAAGGATGTCAGAATCAAAATTCACAGAATTAAAGGATTTTCAGAATTGGGTTGAGCAAATGCCATTCTGGAAATTCTGAAAATCTAGGAATTCTGATTCAGACTTCGTTGAAATTCAGGCAATTTTCCGTTACCATACGATTCAATTGCGCCTGTAGCTCAGTCCCAAAATTTCCCACGAGCGCTGCTTGCGAGTGGCAGAAATTTTGAGGATCCCACCCTCTAGATTTCACTCAGGAGGCAGGAAAGCAAACAGGCAGCAAGGTTCTTTATCGCGCCCGTAGCTCAGATGGATAGAGCGACAGCCTCCGGAGCTGTAGGTCGCGCGTTCGAGTCGCGCCGGGCGTACGAGAGGAAAAGGGTCCGCCTTTGGCGGAGAATCCCCCGGGCGTACAAAACCGTCGTGTATTGAAAGGGAACACATGCTCAAACCCAAGAAGCGGCTTTCGAAGAAGGAGATCAAAAAAGACAAACTCGTGACCACCTATTTTGAGATGCAGAATTGGTTTGAAGCGAACAGGAAACGACTGGGGAGTATTTCTTTTGGGGCTTTGATCGCTGTTGCCGCAGTGTGGTTCTATTTTAACAATTTGAGCAGTCAGAATCTAAATGCGACTGCCGATCTGGGTAAAGTGATGTCGTACTACGACGAAGGACGGTATGAGCCGGCCATCAACGGCGTACCACAGGCGAACATCCGCGGCCTCCAGCAAATCGTGGACGATTACGGGAGTACACGAACCGGAGAGATCGCGAAACTTTATCTGGCCAACTGCTATTTTGCCCAGGGAAACTATGAGAAAGCGTTGGTGTACTACCGAGATGCAGACATCGCCGATCACAGCCTTGATGCGGCTGCGAGTGCCGGAACGGCCGCATGCTATGAAGCTATGGGAAATCATGCAGAGGCGGCCAGATATTTTGAAGAGGCGGCAAAAAAGGATACTCGAAATTATCATTCGGCTGAAAATCTCTATCATGCCGCCAAGAATCATGTACTCGCCGGAAACAAGGAAAAAGTGTCGGAACTGCTGAAGCGACTGGCGAAAGACCACCCGACCTCTCCCTACACGCGCGAGTCCGAACGCCTCAAAGCTAGCATCGTTTCCTAACGCACGCATTCGGCAGGCGTCCCGTCCCCAAGGGATAAGCTCTGTCACTCCCGCATGTCGCTGCTTCCCGATAAGCGCTACACCAACCGGATCCTGAAAATCGCATCTCCGGCGATTGCCGGAATGTCGTCTCAGATGATAGTTTCCATCGTGGACACCGCGATGGTGGGCAGACTCGAAGGTTCGGAGATTGCTCTCGCTGCCATGGGACTTGGAGTCTTGGCGACGTGGACCCTCACGAGCTTCTTCTCCAGCCTTGGGAATGGTACTCACATTCTCGTTGCACGAAGGTATGGGCAGGGAAAAATGACGGAAGCGGGAATTGTGCTGAACAATTCGCTCCTGCTCAGTTTTATCGTCGGCTCCATCTTCGGTCTCCTTGGATTCTTGTTTGCTTTCGAGGCAATCGACGTCTTCTCCAGCGATCCGGATGTGTCATTGCTTGCGGCCGACTATATCAAGTACCGTTCGATCGGTTTGCCTTTTTTTCTCCTCGCAGTTTCGTACAGAGGGTTCTTCTATGGGATTGGGCATACGAACATGTTCATGTTTTCAGCCCTTATCACCTATATCCTTAATATCCTGTTCAATTACCTTCTGATCTTTGGGAACTTCGGATTCCCCAAAATGGGGGTGGCCGGCGCCGGACTGGCAGCGGCGATCGGCATGTTTGCCGGGTGGGCTTTCTTCATTTGTGTAACTTTTTTCAGCGAATATCGAAAGAAGTATAGATACTACGATTTTCTGGCGCTGGGGAAGCGATATCTGGAACCGATCATTCGGATTTCTCTGCCGGTGTCGTTTCAGAATATCCTCATCCTGTTCGGTTTCCTGGTATTCGTTGCCATTACAGGTGTCATCGGCACGCTCGAACAGGCCGCAACTCAGGTCGTGATCACATCACTGTATATTTCCTTCATGCCTTGTTTCGGCTTTGGCATCGCGACGCAGACATTGGTCGGCAATGCTCTGGGAAACAACAATCCGTCCGAAGCATACCGGTATGGAATTGAAACGGCAAAGCTCGGCACGATCTTCACGTTTACCGTCGGCCTTGTGTTTGTCCTGATGCCAGATTTTATCCTTTACGTGATAACGAATAACGAGAGGGTGATCGATGTATCACGACCGCTGCTTCGTCTGGCAGGGGCCGCCCAGATCGCCTATGGATCCGGCATCATTCTGGCCAATGCCCTGCAAGCAGCCGGAGATACGTTGTACGTCATGTATTTGGAAATCATTACGCACTGGATCATTTTCTTGCCTGTCTCCTTCCTCCTGGGTGTGTCGCTTGAATTGGGGATTATCGGGGCGTGGACTGGTCTCCCTCTGTACATAGCAATGTACACGACCGTGGCGTGGGTGAAATTCCGGTCCGGGTCGTGGAAAACGATCAAGGTTTAGGATGTTCAGACTGAAACGAATCGCATATGTTCTTGTTCCCATCGTTCTCTTGAGTGTTGTCTTCGTCTACGATGTCATTCGAACAACTGTCCAATTGGAAGATGGCGGATTTTCCCTCATGCGAGAACTCGCCGTCGTGACTTCCCTGCTGCTGTTGTACTTGCTCATCTCTGAAGGTTGGCGGACGAGAAGTCGGGGGGCCACGAAGGAAATCGGCAGGCTTCTGATCGTCATGGCGGGCACAACGGCCCTGATCGGCCTGATCCAAGTGCTTCCCGGGATGCGTTTTACCGAAGGTGAGGCGATGGCCCTTCCGCAAAATTCCTTGACCGCATTTTTTTCGATGATCGCCGGGATCGCAGTTGGAATGGGTTCTCTTGTAACCCTCCTGGTTACCAAGGGTCTGATTTATCATAAGCGAAAAAAGGGGACGAAGCGTAATTTTTCAATCTACATCGGCCTCATGCTGGGCGCAAGCACCCTTACACTCCCGGCGGTGAGGGCCGAGGCGGCGTTCGTCGTCACATTCCTCTTTGCCCTGGCGATCGTGATGATTGTGATCAATTCCTTCCGGCAAAATTGGATCGTCTTCCTATCCCGGCGTGAAAAGTTCTATGCCTTGATTTATAGCGCCCTCCTTTTTGTTATTTTCATTATCCTCAGCCTGCTTCTGACGAATCGAACGTTTCTGAACAAAGCGGTACTATTCTTCAGCGCTCCCCTCGAGCAATTTGTCCTCCTGAACAGCATCTCCGGCTCAGTCTATTTTGGAATGGCCTTCGTCAGCACCCTGTTCCATCTCCCAACTGCTGAAGTGTATGAGCGAAAGCGGTCGGAATTGAGTTCTCTTCATAATCTGAGCCGTCTCGTTACCCAGGTCTTTGATTTCCGTGACCTCGTAAATACAGTGACGCAAATGACCCGCGAAGTGTGCGGAGCGGAAAGTTCCTGGCTTGAGATGATTCAATCGGAAAATAAAGAAGGACCAAAGAGCATCGAGGTGGCCGCCCTGAACAATATCACACGGGAACAGATAGAACAGATCACAGGCCATCCCGGTTTTTCATTGCGAGACCTGATCTTTGAGTCTAAAAAAGTGCTCCTCGTGGATGAAGTGTCGATAGATCGGAGAACACGCCATGTGAAGAATCTTGGTTTGTCGGTCGGATCTCTTTTGAGCGTTCCCCTGGTCTCCCATAACGAGTTGATAGGAGTCCTCCATGCAACGAAGGATATAGAATTTGGCTTTGATCAGGATGATATCGATGTTCTTACGACGTTTGCAGA
>JACPLA010000071.1 GCA_016186715.1 Ignavibacteriales bacterium
GTCACAGGTTTGAACACAGGGCTGGGAGGAGGTCATTCGTCAAGCTTGAAGATGGGGAGATTCCCTAAGGTCCGTTTATTTTCGATTTTTCCGGCATAGCTGGAACCAACGGAACGAGTTTCGCATACGCGAGCCAACAGAGGCCGGTCGCCCCCAAAAAACCGAGTGTGATGGCAATTTCGGGAATGCCGAGAGGAACAGAAGCTTCCTTCCAAACGGCCGGTGCAATTTCCACAAATTGGTAGAACCAGTTTGCAGCCAGAATCACGGATGCAATGGCAATCAGGGCCCGAGGCTTTTCCTTGATGTTGCGGCTCAGGAAAACCACAATGGGGAAGAAGTAGAGGAAAGCGATAACGGCCCATTGAAACGCAGGCCAGGGTGCATGGTCGAAGCGGAGCAGAATGCGTTCGATCTCCTCTCCCAAATTGCCGTACCAAATGGTGATGAACTGCCCCCAGTAAAATCCCCCGGCGAGCATGCAGAGTCCCATCAGCAACCGGCTGACATCGTAGAATTGTTTTGTCGAGACGTTATCTTTCAGGGCGAAATATTTTCGGGAAAGAATTGCTACGATGATCGTTCCGGCGACGCCTGCATCAAAGGCATGAACCAGGTACAACCAACCGTACAAACTGCTGTACCAATGTGGATCGAGCGACATCACGACATCGAATCCGACAAAGGTATAGACGACACCATAGGCAACGAGAATACCCGGGACGAACGCTGCGAGTTTCGAGTTTCGGGTTTCGAGTTCCGCTTCATATCCGCGCCAGTTCGCGGTGAGACGATCAACCCATGACGACTCGGGAGCCAGCCCCTGTTCTTTCAGGAGACCGAGCTCAGGCCGGATGGAAATCGACACATACCAGAGACTGAGAGCGGACAGGAAAAGATAATAAAAGATCACCCGGGCGAAGAAAAACGGTTCGTTGAGCCAGGCGGCTTTTGCCTCGATCGGCTCTGTGATCCATGGCCAAAGCGACGTCCTGCCGAAGTAAGTGACGAGAAACAGCAGAACACTCAACGGGATAAAAAGCACAAATCCCTCGGCCACGCGCCGGATGGTTTCGCCCCACCGGCCATTGGTCAGGCGGTAGGCGGCGGAGAAGACGATGCCCGCCTGGGCCAATCCGCTCCAGAAACAGAAATTGATGAGATAGGAAATCCAGGTTCGCTGGGTCGCGAATCCAGCCGTTGCCGCGGCAACGACGGCAATGCCGGCAGCGACAAAAATCCAGAATGTCAGAAGCAGTTTCGGGGGGTACGCTGCCGGCGGCGGGATGACTGTAAGGACCGGTGGATGGTGGGTCTTCATTACCATATCTACGGTAGGGATTCCATCTCTGCTATGTTCAGTCTCGGTAGAGATGGAATCCCTACCTTGTTATTTTTGCAGAGTTCTCAAATGATTCACGATCATCCATCTCTCCCGGGCCTTGACTCCCTCATAGTACGGGGGCATGATGAGCCGCCCGTGCCGGATAATATAGTAGAGGTACCCGTCACTGGCGCGTCGATACTTCTGATCCGTGAGATCCGGCGGTACCTGGAACTTTGCCGCCACCGGCCCGTCCCCTTTGGCTCCGAGTCCGTGGCAAGGGGAACAGTGCGTTTCGTACAAGAACTTCGCCGCGCCGGCGTCGGATGCGGAGGAACGAAGAGGGTTGATTAACCTTGCGGCGGTGACAGAATCCCTGATCGGTGATTCATATCCGGTCACAGGTACCGTTCCTTTCACCGGCGGACGTGGGTCCTCGTGGTGCTTGAAGGAAACCTGTTCGTGCATGTCGCTGCGGTAGCGGTAATCTCCGAATTCGCCGTTGTCGATACATCCGAGGAGCAGGAGGAGTCCGAGGAATGCGCATCGGGGCATCGGGGCATCGGCGCGCCGGGGAATATGGGTTATGTGAGCCATGGTTTCGGGTAGAAGTCCGACTTCTACCTTGTTTTTCCGTCGTAGAAGTCGGACTTCTGCTATTATTGGCCGCTGTGCTTCACCTCAATGGCCCCAATCTTCTTCATCACCTTTCCCCATTCTTTCAATTTCTCATCGTCCCCGAAAATTTGGATTCCGTAATGGTCGCTTGAAAGACGCTCATCGTATGCTTCAGCAAGCCTGAGTTGCGGGAGGCGGGCGTTGATGAGAAAACCAATGATGGTTGCCAGCGCGCCGAACAGGATCGTCAGAATGTAGGCAATGACGCCGAACGGGGGGACCGACACCAGCGGTTTCCCCCCGACGATAAGCGGATAATTGTACACCGAAAAGATCGTGAGCGCCCAGCCGGTGCAAAATCCGGTCAGGGCGCCGACGAGGGCATACACCCGAACCGGACTGCCGGGTCTGTGCAACGCGTGTTCAATTTCGTGATGCGGAACGGGCGCATACACAAGAAAGTTCCTGGCCGCCGATCGCTGGAGTTCCTTGATTCCGCCGAGCAAAGCATCCATGCCCGGGAAGATAACCATGATATTTGCGCCCTTGTACTTCATGGGGAAAGCATGCTGCGCGGGATTCTCCATTGAATCCGACTGTGAACCCCGTTGTGATCTTCATTCTCCGAAAAAGCCCCCCGGTAAATCCAATCCACAAGCCTTCCATTTGCATTCAGAGTTGCTTCGATGCTCGCACGACGGTTCCTGGCTCTTGCTGAGATGGAAACGCGATCGGAGGAAATAATCGATATGCTGTATGAAGCATTCTCGGTCTTCTTCAAATCCACGGGAATCTCATATCCCTCATAACTCCCCGTATCCAGCCGGTAAGCATAGGCATGTTCTGCAAGAGTATATATTTCCGACTCAACAGCTTCCTTATGAAATTCGAGGCTCTTTGCCTCAAAAAGTGCGAGTCCGACCGCCGCAGCGATCCCGAAAACCACAACAATGATGACAAGGACGACAAATCCTGAGATCATCGTTCCAATAATTCCCAATATCATTCCTGCCCGTGTCAATCCTTCGTCGGTCGATTCCATCAATCCGTCTTTCATTCTCTTGAGATCTGCATGTCCCATCACCCAGGCCGGGATCCCCGTGATGAGGCCGAACATGACAAGACTAAGAATGCCCAGAACAAGAACCAGCGCTCCCCGCCCGCGCTCAAGGCTTACCGCTGTCACGGTCGGTTGTCGGGTCGATGGGCTCATGATGTCCGATCCTTGGATTTCCGGACGACGGGAGGGTCGAGTTGTTCTTTGACTTCCCACATAGAAACCACCGGGAGGGTCTTGGCGAAGATGAGGAACAGGAAGAAAAACCAGGAAAAACTTCCGACGACGATACCAAGTTCCGTAAAGGTCAGATCCGGCAGTCCCCACATGAAGGGGATGTACTCGTGCGCCAACGAAGTCGTGATGATTACGAATCGCTCGAAGAACATTCCGATGGTTACCGCCACGGAGACGAACACGAGAAACGGAATGCTGCGGCGAAAACGTTTCCACCAGAACAACTGGGGAACGAGAAGATTGCAGACGAACAGGGACCAGAAGGCGGGCCAATAATCGCCGAAAGCACGGTAGATGAAAATCGCCTGCTCCCAGGGATTATGGCTGTACCACGCGATAAAAACTTCCACGAAATAAGCGAACCCGACCATCGTTGCCGTGAACAGAAGGAACTTTGCCAGACTCTCCAGATGGTGGTCGGTGATGTACGGATGCAGCCGGAAGGCGCTGCGCATCGGAATGAGGATCAGCATGACCATGGCGAGGCCCGAATGAATCGCGCCAGAGACGAAGTAGGGGGCAAAGATGGTGCTGTGCCAGCCGGGGACGATGCTCATGGCGAAATCCCACGACACGATGCTGTGAACGGAAATTACGAGCGGCGTTGCGAGGGCCGCGAGGAACACGTAGGCGGCTGTGTAGTGGCGCCATTGGTTATCCGTTCCCTGCCAACCCTGGGCCAGAAATCCGTACAGTTTTTTCCGCCATCCTCGTGCCTTATCCCGAATAATCGCAACATCCGGAACCATGCCCGTAAGAAAGAAAATGGAGCTGACCGTGAGATAGGTTGTGATGGCGAAGACGTCCCAGACCAGCGGAGACCGGAAATTCGGGAACAATCCGCCCATCTGAGGATACGGCAAGGTCCAGTAGAAGACCCAGACGCGGCCCATGTGCAGGAGAGGAAAGAGCCCTGCTGTTGCCAGGCCAAACACCGTGACCGCCTCGGCGCTTCGGTAGACAGAAGCGCGCCACTTGACGCGGAAGAGGAAAAGGATGGCGGAAATCAGCGTGCCGGAGTGTGCAATACCGACCCAGAAGACAAACGTCGTAATATACAGGTACCAGCCGACGGGATTGTTTTTTCCCGCGACTCCGATTCCCGTGAGAATCTGATGGAGCCACGATCCGGCCCCCCAGGCAACGCCCAAGCCCAGAAGAAAGACGGCCACGTAATACCACTTCTTCGGCTTGTTCAGCGTCTGGGTGAGGTCGAGATCGGTCTTCTTATATGAAAGTTGAAAGGACACGGCTCAAGATGATCCGGAGTTTTCTTTCCTTCGTACGGTGAATAACGGGGTGCTCTCGCTCGCGACCGGTATTGCGGTTGCGATGCCGGCGAGGTCCGGAAACGACTTCATCAGCGGTTCAGGTACCTGCAACGGCTTTCTTGTGTCGATCATGTGCTTGAGTTGAAACCCGTTGACCGCCGAGTTGGCCTGCGGGTCGTTGTGAAAGACGACAAACACTTTCCTCACGGAGGACTTGACGGCTGAAATCCGATCAAAAAATCCCTTCAATTCTTCCGCCGAATAGAAGTAGTTATATCGTTCCGGCACTCCGCCACGGTCCCAGGACTCTTTGTTTCTTCCCATCAGACGAAAATACGCTTCTTCGCCCCATGCCTCTCCGGTCATCGGCATGTGACGCTTGATGTTGGGAAGATCCACGTTGATGAGCCGGAACTTGTTTTCCTTGAGAAACCGGAACGCATCGGGATGGTTCCAGGAATCGTGTCTGAATTCGACAAAAAGCATGTACGATTGAAACGTTTTCCCGAGTTTGAGCAAATACTGTTCCCGTTCCTTGGCGCGCATGAATGAATACGGAAACTGAAGAACCAGCCCGCCGAGTTTTTCCGCCTTGACCAACGGTTCCAGGAGCGCGTGAATTGCCCCGGCATCCTCCTGCGTTGCATCGAATTTGTGCGTGAATCCCTGGTACAGTTTCACGGTGAAGGTAAATCTCTTGTTTGCCGCCACGTCTGTGAGCCATTGGCGCGCCTGTTTCGGAGTGAGCGACGTCGTATAGAACGTCGCGTTCACCTCCACCATGTCAAAGAACCTGCTGTAGTACTGAAGCTTTCGAAATCCCTTACCGGTCTGCGACGGGTAAAACCGCCCATCAAATGAAGGCAGCACCCAGCCGCCCATGCCTACGAGGATTTCAGGTGTCATTCCAGTTGCAATCTCGTGATGGAACGATGAAATATTGGAATGGTAGAATATGTTTCCAGTATTCCAGCAAGTCATCTTGTCCTATGACCGTATTTCCTTCAAGTACACCACTGCCGGCTGAGTATTCAACTCTTCAAGCACGCGATAGCCGCGTACTTTGTTCTTTTCGCGCAACGCATTCACCCGGCTGCTGGGATCCTTCAGATCGCCAAACACAATCGCCTGCGTCGGGCACGCCTGCTGACATGCGGTCGTCACATCGCCGTCGGCTACCGGCCGTCCTTCCAACCTGGCACTGTTCTTTGCTTCAACAATCCGCTGAACACAGAAGGTACATTTTTCCATAACGCCTTTGGAACGCACCGTCACGTCGGGATTGAGCTGCCAGTTGAGGGGTTCAGGAAACTCGTAGTCGAACCAGTTGAAACGACGGACCTTGTACGGACAATTGTTGGCGCAATACCGCGTTCCGACACAGCGGTTGTAAACCTGTGCGTTGAGACCCTCCGGCGTATGATACGATGCATACACCGGGCATACGGGCTCGCACGGGGCGTTGTCGCACTGCTGGCACATCATGGGAAGGAACTCGGCATTCGGGAAATAGGGAAACGACGGATCCTTCGGAGGATCGTCAAAATACCTCTCGATCCGAAGCCATGACAATTCCCGTCCGATTTCAACCTGATGTTTTCCGACAACAGGTATGTTGTTCTCTGCATAACAGGCTGTGACGCATGCGCTGCATCCAGTACATTTGTCGAGATCGATGGTCATTCCCCAGCGGTAGTCCGGGTGTTCGTGTTCGGGATACAGAGTCGGGCTGCCCGGCTCGCCAAACGTGATTTCTTTCTTTTCCTTTCCTTCAGCGAGTTCGTTTGTTTGGCGAAGCAGTTCGTCTACCGTTACAACCTGAACGATATTACGCCCGTGGAGATAGTCGCTTCCCGCGACGTCGGCCAGGGGAACGGTCTTATCTTCCTTTACCAGACGAACGGAAAGCCCCGACCATTCTTGCGAGCCCGATGATTGGAGAGGAAGAGGATCAAGAAGACTGATGACATTGGCACCGTTCCCCTTTGCATACCGTCCGTATTCCGTATGACCCTGCCCGATGGGAACGGCGACGGTTCCGGGACGGACGCCGGCGTACACGTATGCCGGCAATTCGATGGAGTCCTGGTCGGACACAACTTTGACGATATCTCCTCTTTTAATTCCAAGTTTCCCGGCATCGGAAGGATGAATTTCGATCCAGTTTTCCCAGGTAATCTGAGTCATCGGATCGGGAAGTTCCTGAAGCCAGGGTCGGTTCGCTCCGCGTCCGTCATACAGCGAAATGGAAGGATAGGTCACCAGGGTGAAGTCAGAGTCGTTGATCTGAGGTGATGTGAACCTGTATTTCCGCGTGGCGAGCCTGACCGGCAACCGGGTTGTTCGACGGGGATTGAACTCGCCGCCGTTGGCGAGTCTCTCCGTCCACCAACCGTCAAAATCCTGACGTGTTCCTGTCCGACGATGGACACTACGCCAGCGTGCCTTGACATATTCATAAAATGGCTGCTCTGAGCCAGAGAGAGTTCCGCGCCCGGTGATTTTCTCTTTCAACCTGATGAGGAGGTCGCCAAGCATCCGGGTCGTCCGAAACACCGGCTGCATGGCCGGCTGCATCAAGCCGGTGGTGCCATCCGTCGGTTCGAAATCGCCCCAGCTCTCAAGCGAAGTGTGAATCGGCAACACAAGACCCGCCTGAGCCGTTGTTTCGTCCATGAAGCTGGAGAAAGCGACGGTCAGGGGAATCTTTGTCATCGCATGGCCGAAATTCAGACGGTGCGCCGTCGTAAAGACCGGATTTGTTTCGGTAAAGAAGAGGGCAGAAATTTCTCCCTGTTCCATCGATTGCGCGAAACGTGAGAGATCTGCATACGAACCGAGGGCAGACAAAGCCAACGGTTCATCAAACCGCACTGTTGTGCCGATATTACCAAGCACATAGTTGATGAGATTGACGGCGACGAGTGTCTGAAGCTCATATTCGTTTCCGATCACCGGTCCCCCGGCCACGACAAGACTCGGCTTTGCCTCAAGGAGCATGTTGGCGAGCGAACGAGTGCGTTCGGCGTTCACACCTGTTATTTCGGCCACCTCCGCAGGAGAGATGCCGCGGATGGATTGCTGGAGCTCCCGTGTCTCAGTCCGTGAGGTTGTTGCCTTTCCGCTTGCGAGGATGAAGTCCAGAACGGCAAGGGCGACAAGATGTTCTGTTCCGGGAACCGGAGCAATCCATTCGTCCGCGTTGGTTGCGGTTAGCGAAAGACGCGGTCCGACATACACAAACCGGTTCACAGACTTTCCGTTGAAGGTGCGCGTCTCGGTGAATTCCCGTGCATGGCTGACCGGAGAGACCCATGTTTCGAGGAAATCGGCGCCGAAAGAAACGATCGCCTGCGCCCGGGCAAAGTCGTACATCGGAATCTCGCTTCGCCCGAAAGTAGCCTTGTTGGCCTCTTTCAGCGTTTCAAAGCCAAACGGCTCATACCGAAGGCGCCGCCGCGATCCAAGCGAGGTCAGGAATTCATCAACCAGTGCGTCAAGCGATCCGGTCAGGTGCGGAGTCATCCAGGCCACACGGGATCCTCTTCGTTCCTTGACGATCCGTTGAAGCTCGGTGACAAGGAGCTCTTCCGCTTGTTCCCAGGTCAGTTGTTCCCACGATCCGTCAGGACGTTTTCGGAGCGGGTGCTGGAGACGGTCGGGATTATAGAGTCCGTGCAGAGAAGCCTGGCCGCGGGCGCAGAGCGTTCCGCGGTTCACCGGATGCAGAGGATTTCCTTCGACCTTGACTGCGCGGCCCTCGCGGACGCGGACATGAACGCCGCAGCCCGCGGGACATTCCCGGCACACGCTGGCATACCAGACGGATTTTCCCGGGATGATCTCCTCATGCGGGATCACGTACGGAATCAGCGACTGTGGCTTTTTGGGAGTGCACCCCGGCAACGCCGTTGCAACCGTCGCTCCGCCGATGATTTTGAGAAAGTCTCTGCGAGGAAGGTTCATAAGAGGTCAGAGGTCACAGATCAGAGGTCAGAAGCCATGTTTATGGATGTTCCATTTCTTATCGGTGACATGTATAGCAATCGATGCTTGCCTTGTTTTCCCGATGGCAGTCGACACAGAACGTCATGTTATTCAGCTTGACGAACGGCCTCACTTCGGTCATGGTAGCAACATCTCCATGACACGTCCGGCAGTCAATTCCTTTGGCAATGTGAGGTGCGTGGTTGAAGAAGACAAAGTCCGCAACACGGTTCACTTTCATCCATCGGATCGGCTCTTTGTTCTCCCATGCTTGACGGATCTTGATGACTTCCGGCTTGGTTGCTGCAACAAGCTGATGACAGCCCATGCACGTTTGGACGGACGGAATGGAAGCACTCGGGCCGCGCCGCACGCCGCTGTGGCAGTATTGGCAGTTGATGGAGTATTCACCTGCATGCCGTGTATGACTGAAAGCTATCGGCTGGCGCGGGCTGGTATCGTGACGTTCACAGCCGGTAAACACCAGGAGAGTTATTGCAAAAGGAAGAACTGCACAGTGAACAGATATGAAGGGACGGAGGACGTTCATAATCATTTAGAAGCGCGCAGGCCGAGCAGTTCGGCTGAACTCCAGGCGCCCTTGACTCCATATTGAGCTCTGAGGGCTTCAACGTCTCCGGCCGTCGCAGGAGATGCGGCGTTCCCCCAGGTTGAGCGAACGTGACTGACGACACCCGCGATCTCTTCGTCGGAAAGCTTGTCGTAAAAATGCGGCATCTTGTTATTGTACGATTCTCCCTTGATCCGAATGGGTCCTTCGAGTCCGTACAGGACGATCCGGATCGGAGTCTCAACATCTCCCGTCACCCATTCCGATCCGGCAAGAGGTGGATATTGCCCTGGAATGCCAAGGCCCGTTGCTTGATGACAGGTCTGACACACTCCGATATAGATCTGGTCGCCTTTGATTTCCTTTTTGATTGGTCCGGCGGTTGCGACGGAAGGCTGTTCCACTTCATGAGCCACGGTGCTCCAGGAGCCTCCGTAGCGGCCGAGGTAGAATCCCATGACAAAAAGCAGGATCACGCTGACGGTCCAGACCCACCAGGGCGTCGGCTCGAAGCCCTCTTCGGGCTCGGTCTGCTCGCGTGCGACGATTCGCTGGTGAATCTCGTTCACGTGAACAGCGTCGGAGTCACGGAACTCGGGTTGAGGTTGGGGCTTTTGTGCGTCCTTCATAAAAGCGAGGGAGCCAGATTTGTAATCATCGTTAGAAGTCCGACTTCTACCTTATCTTTCCGTCGTAGAAGTCGGACTTCTATCACTGTCGCACCGGATACGACCGGTTCAGACTCAGCAAATATTCGGTGAGCGCCGTCGCTTCTTCGGTTGCCACGACAACATTGCCTTTCGGCGCAATTGAATCCGGCAGTGTCAGAACGCGTTCATTCGGTCCGGCGCTCGGTTTTTCGTTGAACAGCCACGGGTAGGGAGGCATGATGGATCCGGGAGACACCAGCCGCGGATTGTACAAATGAATCAGATGCCAATCCACACTCGGCTGCCGGACACCGATGTTCATCAGATCGGGGCCTGTTCGCATCGTTCCGAGAAGGTGGGGCTTGTCGTACACGTAGTCGCCGGGAACGGAGGGGCGTCCCCAGAAACGGTCGTCGTCTGAGCCGAATCCCTCCGGCCTCACCTGCTGACTGTGGCAGTACAAACATCCTTCGCGTATGTAAATCTTTCGGCCGAAAAGTTGCACATCGGTGTATCGCGGGAGATCTTCCGGGGGAGGGATTTCTGAAATCATTGCGTCGGGGATTCCGACCAATGCAGCCCACCCGAAAAAGACGGTTGCAAGTACTCCCAGGAAGAACACGAACGAGCGCACAAACATCATGGCCGTTGTTCCTCCGTCGTAGCGGGTTCCAGAGGCGCAGGTTCCCGGAATAATGCCGGTGCGAAGCGCCTTGGCCCCGCGCGCTTAATAACGACGAAAAACTGGTATGCAAAAATCAGATGTCCCACAAGGATGAGGACCCCGCTCGCGGAGCGGGCCCAGAGATAAGGCTGAGTGTTCCGTACAACATCAAGAAACGGAATGCTGGGGTCATTCATCTCGATTCCCTGGAACCACCCGCCGATGCTCAGGGCGGTGACATAAACGGCAATGCCGATCGCCGTTGACCAGAAATGGACCTTGATCAGCCCCGGATATGGCCACTCCCACTTCGCGAGCCGGGGTATGATGTAGTACATGGCGCCGAAAAGAATCATAGTCAGGAAACCATAAACGCCGAGATGTGCGTGACCGATTGTGTAATGCGTGAAATGGGCTACTTCTTGAATCGATCGGATCGATTCCAAAGAGCCCTGGAAGCTGACGGCCGTGTAACACATCGATCCGAACACAACGAACCGCAACGTCGGGCTGAAGCGGAGCATGCGGAAGTGATTGACGGTCGTCATGTGATGGTTGACGGCGACTGCCATGACAGGAACGACCATCATGACGCTGGCGACAATTGAGACGGTGACCAGCCAGGTCGGCAAGGGTCCGCCGACCAGATGATGAATGCCGTTCCAGTTGTAGAACAGAGCGAAGGCCCAGAAGCCAAGCAGACCCAGATAATAACTGTAGATCGGGCGGCCAATGACCTTCGGGATAAAATAATATGCGCCGGCAAGTCCGATGGGAGTGAACCAGGTCGCGAGGGCGTTGTGGCCGTACCACCAGTTCATTGCAGCTTCGACGACTCCTTGATAGATTCCCAGGTTGGCGACGACATACAGAACCGGAAACCAGAGCAACGAGGCCATGATGTACCAAAGACTTACATACAGATGTTCGACGTTCCTTTTTCGGAATGTTTGCACAATCGAGGCTGCGAAGAGGAGGAATCCGCCGGCAATCAACGCCCCGGCAAAAGTCGGAAATTCGAGCCATTCAAGCCCCTGACTGTATCCGGTCAGAATGGCGACGGTACCGGCAAGTACTCCAAGGTTCCAAAAGATCGCGGCGAGGTACTGAAGCCAGCCCCATTGAAGAGGAACCCGGCAGAGGCGGGCGGTCAGCCACACGATCATTCCCGCACCTGCCAGTGAGGCCCAGCCGTACATCACGGTGTTCAGATGGACAGGGCGTATCCGGCCAAAGGTGAGGGCGGGAATATCGCCCAGGAAATCGGGGAGATTGAACTTGAGCGAGGTGATGACTCCGGCGATCGTTCCCACCACCAGCCATCCGACCGCCGTTGCAAAATAGAAGACCGTGGGTGTGCGGGCCGAATCGTCGATGGAGATCCGAAGGTGCTCGTCGGCGTGAGCGTCGCGCGATTTGAATTCAGCATGGGACCCGGCAACGTCGCTCTTACGTCGAGGCATGCTTCCGACCGTTGGTTTTCTTGTTCGATGGGTGGAAAATCATATCCTGCGGCTGGCCGGCCGGTTCATCCTGGTCGAAGACCTGATACGCGCCTTTGTTCAACTGCTGAATCGAGAACTGTTTTGTGCGGATGGCCCAAACGAAGGCCGCGAGAGCCAATGAGCCGGCGACCATGGCGATAAGGATGACAATAAGAGCTGCGAGGGGTAGGGTCATGAGGATTTAGGAATTCGAAATGCGGATCGCGGAATGTGCTTCCGAACAAGACTCAGAAAAGATACAAACTGATTGATTCTTTGGCAAGCGAATCTGGTTGAGAGGAAGGAAGTTGAAAAACAGTTTGGAGGTGGAGAAACGTGGAGGGAGAAACGATGACTTGCGAAACAGGAGTA
>JACPLA010000070.1 GCA_016186715.1 Ignavibacteriales bacterium
AGACAGAATCGGATTCAAGCAGGTGTTTGCCGTCCTGTCGGCCCTTGAGCGCGATCTAAAAGAGGACCGTTATCGGGTTGCTCCCTTACTCAAACAGATGGCGGAAACCGGCGAGTGGTGGAAACCGTGATGATGTCAGATCCGTTTCATTTCTTTTGAAAGGAAATGTCATGAAAACCATTCTTCTTTCCCTCTTGGCCTTCATTCTGGTTGCCGGCTCCGTTCCGGCTCAGACCAAGACTGTACATTTCAAGAAACTCCAGGATTTCTTGCCGACGGCAACGCTCAAAGGACTCGAACGGAAAAAACCGACTGGACAGACTCAGACCACGATGGGAATGACAACCTCGGAGGCAAAGGTCCGTTACGTCACAGAACAGAAACAAGAAGACCAGCCTGTTCCCGAACCGGAAGAAGCCGTTGAATACGTCTCGATTGAGGTCACCATCAGCGATCTCAGCGGAATTCCGTTTGGCATGATGACCGCCATGGCCTATCAGCAAGACTTTGAAAACGAAACGGAAGACGGGTATGAGCGATCGGTGACGATCAAGGAGGCCTACAAAGGTAAGGAGGTCGTCCAGAGCGGTGATTACAAACGGTGCGAACTTGAGTTCATTGTGGGGAACCGTTTCATGGTCAAGCTTCAAGGCTCGGCGACGGACGATTTGAAATTGTTGCACACGCTGGTGGGCAGTATGGATTTGGCGAAATTGGAAAAAACAACTCCATAAGGGAAGGATGAACTGTGATCATGAGGAAGCGGATGTTACGAGGGAGCGTGCTTGGACTTCTTGCCATGTGGTGCTTTTCTACGGGATCGGCACAACCCAAACTCGCTGTGACAGATCAGGAGGTGAACCTGGGAACGGTCTACAACGGGGGGATCGTAAAGGCGAAGGTGAAACTCCAAAACACCGGCAAGGAAACGCTGAAGATCCTGGGTATTCGCACCTCGTGCGGTTGCACAACGGTGAAGCATCCGAAGTCAGAGCTTGCACCGGGGGAATCCGACTTTGTTGAAGTCGAATTCAACTCTTCCGGTTTCCGCGGGAAGGCGGTCAAGTACATTGGAATAGAAACGAATGATCCTGCCAACCAATACACTTCCATCACCCTCTCGGCCGACGTCAAGGAAGAGTTGCAGCCGGTGAACAATTATTCTTTGATCTGGTTCGGGGATGTGCCGGTCGGTCAGCGAGCAGAGCAAATGTATGCGCTCAGGAACATCACAAAGTCCCGAATCACGATCAGAGGAGTCACAAAAGCCGATCCGGAGCTGGGCATTTACTTTGACAAGAAGATCGTTGCTCCTTCTGACAGTGTTGTGCTGAAAGTGTCGGTGACCCCCGAAAAGAGCGGCTACGCGAACGAGGTGTTTTTCGTGGAAACCGACAGCAAGAACCAGCCCCGGGTTCCCGTCCGAGTCAGCTTCGTTGGAGTAACCAGGAAGTGAATCCTTTGCGACAAGCTCTCCGGGAAGCCATCGGCATTGCGCTCAGCGCGTCCGTCCTTGGGATTGGCTATACGGCTCTGACCGAGCGCGGCCTCTTTGCGGAATCCTCCCCCTCCCGTGTTCGACAGCCGCTTAACACGTCGCCGTCGTTGATGATCAACCTTGCCGCGGCGAAGGAGTTTTTTGAATCCGGCGACGCAATCTTCATCGATTCGAGGCATGCGTTCGACTACAGGATGGGCCACATTAAGGACGCCATCAATGTTCCGCTGGCCGAGGTTGAAGAGCAGGACGAGCTGCTGTCGGGCCTCCCGCCAGAGAAGACCCTTGTCGTCTATTGCGACGGGGCGGACTGCAATTCAAGTCTCGAGTTGGCTACGCATCTTCTGGCGAAGGGGTTTTCAAACGTCAAGGTCTTCTTCGGCGGATGGAATGAATGGCAGAGCACCGGTCTGCCGAGTGAGACACCGGCACCATGAAGAGGCTCCTCTCGAACGAATACAATATTCTCGCTGCACGAGTGTTCCTTGGAGCAGTACTGGTTCTCGCTTGTGTTGACAAGATCGCCGACCCGGGCGCTTTTACGAAATCGATTCTTGATTACCGGTTGGTATCCGGCCTTGCAGCGGCGATTCCCGCAGCTGTCATTCCATGGATTGAGCTGTTGTGCGGGATGGCAATCATGTTTGGACTTCTGCTTCGCGGGAGTTCGCTCCTTGCGGGAACGCTCCTGGGGATCTTCACTCTTGCGGTCCTCACCGCACTTATTCGGGGACTCGACATCAGCTGCGGGTGTTTTACTCAGGACCCATCGGCCGCAAGGCTTGGCTGGCTCAAGGTAGGTGAAAATCTGGTCTTGATTTCTGTGAGCGTGTTTGTGTATTTTTCGAAAAACATGAGGTTTTCGCTCGAGCAGTATCTTCGTTCGCGCGTTGGGGATCCGTAGGGTTCTGCCAATTCATCAAGTCTCACAATGTTCCCCTGGATGACCTTCGATGGCCGGCACGAAAAACGAAGCCGTTCTTGTTGAAGCAATTCGTACTCCGGTAGGAAAGTACGGCGGGTCGCTGAAAGACATCCGTGTGGATGACCTGAGTGCATTCGTCCTTCGATCACTCGTCGAACGGACGAACCTCGATCCAGGGCTGATCGACGATGTCCTGTGGGGATGCGCCAATCAGGCCGGTGAAGACAACCGCAACCTTGGGCGGATGGCAGTTTTGCTCGCGGGATTTCCGCAAACCATCCCTGCGACCACCATCAACCGCCTTTGCGGTTCAAGCCTGGACGCAATCAATTATGCCGCCCGCGCCGTCTGGTCCGGCGATCATGAAATCGTGGTGGCGGGCGGCGCAGAAAGTATGACACGCGCTCCGTACGTGTTTGCCAAGAACGTGACCGGCGGCGCTCTCTTCGGCAATCTTACGGGATACGATACCGCCCTCGGTTGGCGGTTTCCAAACCCAAGGATGGAGCAATTGTTCCCGCTTGAATCCATGGGTGAAACCGCAGAAAACATCAGTGAACGATGGAAGATTTCGCGCGAGGATCAAGATGCGTTTGCTTGCAGGAGCCATGAGTGCGCCGTCAAGGCGCAGAACGACGGGACGTTTGCCGAAGAAATCGTCCCCGTCGAA
The DNA here is from genome assembly GCA_016186715.1 of Ignavibacteriales bacterium. Lineage (GTDB taxonomy): Bacteria > Bacteroidota > Ignavibacteria > UBA10030 > UBA10030. Next base: position 3,094 of record JACPLA010000070.1, read on the forward strand.
ATTCCGCGACAGAAGGGTGACCCAGTCGTTGTCGAGAAAGACGACGGGCCAAGGCCGGATACGTCATTGGAAAAACTGGCCTCATTGAGCCCTGCTTTTCGGAAAGGGGGAACGGTAACGGCGGGGAATTCATCGTCACTGAATGACGGAGCCGCCGCCGTCCTGGTGATGAGCGAGGGGAGATCAAAGAAACTCCGTTTCAAGCCGATCGTTAGAATTGTTTCCACAGGAATTTCAGGAGTCGATCCACGATGTATGGGTGTCGGTCCCGTTCCGGCAACCCAGATGGCCCTCAAACGCGCAGGACTTAAGCTGGACGACATCGGAGTGATTGAACTGAACGAAGCCTTCGCCGCTCAGTCGCTTGCCGTCATTCGTGATCTCGGAGCGGATCCCGAACGGGTCAATCCGCATGGTGGCGCCATCGCGCTTGGCCATCCGTTGGGATGCAGCGGGGCGCGCATCATGACAACATTGGTGCACGAGATGAAACGGCGAAATGTTCGCTATGGCCTTGCCACGATGTGCATCGGCGTCGGCCAGGGAATTGCAACGATTGTCGAGCTCGCCCGCTGAACGATTTTTCTGCAACCGACGCTCCTTATTCAACAGAAATCATTGGAGGTATTCCCATGCGTTCTTTTTCGGCAACCCTTCTTCTCCCCCTTTTCCTCTTGGGCTGTGCACTTGACGAAGAAACCACCCTGAAGCCCGCGCTTGAATCGATCACGGCGGACCGTCTTCTTGACCACATCAAAGTCCTTTCGGCCGACGAATTTGAAGGCCGTGCGCCGGGAACAAAGGGGGAAGAACTCACTGTCAGTTATCTCATCGATCAGTTCAAAAGCTACGGCCTCAAACCCGGAAACCCGGATGGGACCTACATTCAGTACGTTCCGCTTGCCGGATTCCGTTCGACGCCATCGGTGTCCCTGACTGCCAGGGGGAAGAGAATCAACCTCACTCCCTTGAAGGACTATGTCACCGTTTCGCGTCGCCTGGTTTCCGAGACGAAAGTTGAAAACTCCGAACTTGTGTTTGTCGGCTATGGGGTTGTGGCTCCGGAGTACGGCTGGGACGATTACAAAGACGTTGACGTCACAGGGAAAACGATCGTGGTGCTGATCAACGATCCGGCAGTTCCCGATCCAAACGACCCATCAATCCTTGACAACTCGATGTTCCGAGGGAAGGCGATGACGTACTACGGCCGGTGGACATACAAGTTCGAAATTGCGTCGGAAAAAGGCGCGGCGGCGGCAATCATCATTCACGAAACCGGCCCTGCGGGCTATCCGTTCGAGGTTGTGTCAGGAAGCTGGGGGCGGGAGAATTTCGACATCCAGACGCCGGACAAAAACATGGGGCGCGTCGCCATTGAGACATGGATCACGTTCGACGTGGCGAAGAAGCTGTTGAGCGCCGCAGGGAAGGATTTCGAGGAATTGAAGAAAGCCGCGGTCCGCAAAGATTTCCGCCCGATCAGGCTGGAAGCCAGGGGATCGTTCCGTGTCAAGAACGAGCTGCGGGAGGTTCAGTCGCGCAATGTCGCCGCTCTTCTCGAGGGCTCGGATGCTTCTCTCAGGAATGAATACGTTGTCTACACCGCCCACTGGGATCATTTGGGCAAAGACGAGAGCCGCAAGGGAGACCAGATTTTCAACGGCGCCCTGGATAACGCCTCCGGAGTGTCCGGGTTGCTTGAGATCGCCGATGCGCTGACGAAACTTCCGACGCCCCCGAAGCGATCGGTGCTTTTTCTCGCCGTGACGGCGGAGGAAAAAGGACTGCTCGGAGCCAAGTACTATGCCGCGAATCCCCTCTATCCGCTCCCGAAAACTCTGGCCAACATCAACATGGATGGTATGAACCAGTGGGGACGGACGAAGGATATCATTGTGATTGGGTCGGGGAATTCCGACCTGGAGGATGTTCTAGCCGAAGCGGCCCGTCGCCAGCAACGCGTTGTGAAGGATGACGCCGAACCGGAAAAGGGATTCTACTACCGCTCCGATCATTTTGAATTCGCAAAGACAGGTGTGCCGGCGCTCTATGTTGATTCTGGAACCGACTTCATCGGCAAACCGGACGGCTACGCACAGGAGAAGCGGGATGAATTCACGACGAACGACTATCACAAGGTCTCTGATGAGATCAAGCCCGATTGGGATTTGGCCGGGGCCGCTGAGGATTTCCAGCTCATGTTGAGGGTCGGCTACAAAGTCGCCTCGACCGAGAAGTGGCCGGAATGGAAACCGGGAACGGAATTCAAGGCCGTACGGGAAGAAATGCTCAAACGCGCCGAATGATTTTTTGGGATCTCGGGGAGGCACTTGCCTCCCCGGTCTTTTTCTTGCCGGCAGCTCTTCGATGCTTATTTCCCCTACTTCCAAAATTCAGCTTCACCTCCCTGAAGAACGTCAGGCCTCCGAGTTGTATGCCTTGATCGACAAAAACCGGGCCTATCTGAGGCAATGGCTCCCGTGGCTAGATACTCAACGATCCCCAGGAGACACGCTTCAGTTCATTCGGACCGTCCGCGAACAGATTCAACAAAACGAAACTCTCACTCTGGCGATATGGTTTGAGAAAAATCTGTGCGGAGTGATCAGTTACCACCGCTTTGACTGGACCAATCGTGCCAGCATGGTCGGTTACTGGCTTACCGAGGAGTTGCAGGGAAAAGGGATTATGACCGAAGCTTGCCGCGCGATGGTCGACCACGGTTTCAGTCGACTCGGACTCCACCGGATCGAGATCCGCTGCGCTCCCGGTAACAGAAAAAGCTGGATGATACCGGAACGACTTGGGTTCAAAAAAGAAGCCGTCTTGCGCGATGCCGAATGGCTTTATGATCATTACGTCGACCTGATCGTCTACTCGATGCTTGCACCTGACTGGAAAAAGTCCCATCATTGACCTCTCATTCCTTCGGTCCCGTACACCTCTCGCATGAGTAAAGGATTTCCCATGAATCGCGTAGGCGCTGTTCTTCTTATTATTCTTCTCTTATTGCTCCACGTGTCCGTTTTCAGCCAGCAGGAGCGCCGTACCGTACCGAAGGCTCCTCCCAGGGTTGAGGGAGAAGGATCGTTTGACCGCCTGATCATCCGCGGAGTCACTATCATCGATGGTACCGGTTCCCCTCCTTACGGACCGGCCGACATTGTCGTTGAGAAGAACCGGATCACAGGCGTGCGAAACGTCGGCGTACCGGGACTTCCAATCGATCCTCATCGCCGTCTAAAAGCGGAACCAGAAGATAAAATCCTTGACTGCGAGGGGATGTATCTCCTTCCCGGTCTTGTCGACATGCACGGCCATGTGGGAGGAGTGGAACAAGGAACACCTTCCGAGTATGTGTTCAAGCTCTGGTTGGGTCATGGAATTACAACGATCCGCGATCCGGGCAGCGGCAACGGTCTGGATTGGATGCTGGAACACAAGCAAAAAAGCGAACGAAACGAAATTACGGCGCCTCGCATGAAGGTGTACGTCGGTTTCGGCGGGGGAGCCAAACCTCCGATCGCCAGTCCCGAACAGGCGCGGGCGTGGGTGCGGGAGGCCGGAAAAAAGGGAGCCGAAGGTTTCAAGTTCTTCGGGACGAGACCGGATATTTTCGTCGCGGCGCTCGAAGAGGCGAAGAGGATGGGTCTCCGGACCGCTTGCCATCACGCTCAGCTTGGAGTCGCGCGGATGAATGTTCTGCAGACCGCACGTGCGGGCCTCACGACCATGGAGCATTGGTACGGCCTCCCGGAGGCGCTCTTCACCGACCGCACGGTTCAGGACTTCCCGCCCGATTACAATTACAGCGACGAGCAGCAACGATTTGGAGAAGCCGGAAAGCTCTGGAAACAGGCCGCTCCTCCTTTTAGTCCGAAATGGAATCAAGTGATGAACGAACTCCTGAGCCTGGATTTCACGATCGATCCCACCTTCAGCATTTATGAGGCGAGCCGCGACCTGATGAAGGAATACCGCGCGGAATGGCATGACGCCTACACGCTTCCTTCGCTCTGGGAATTCTACAAGCCGAACCGCGACGCGCACGGATCCTACTGGTTCTATTGGACAACTGAGGATGAAGTCGCCTGGAAAGAGAACTATCGCCTCTGGATGACATTCGTGAACGAATTCAAGAACCGCGGCGGCCGGGTGACGGTAGGATCGGATGCGGGATATATCTACAAGCTTTATGGGTTCGCGTACGTTCGCGAGCTTGAGATGCTTCGTGAGGCCGGCTTTCATCCGCTCGAAGTGATCCGGTCGGCAACGCTGTACGGAGCACAAGCGCTCGGGATGGATAAAGAAATCGGCAGTATTGAGACGGGGAAACTGGCGGATATGATCATCCTCGAAGAAAACCCCTTGCAAAATCTGAAAGCGCTCTATGGCACGGGAGCGCTCAAAGTGAACGACGAGAACGAACCGGTTCGTGTGGGGGGAGTACGATACGTGATCAAGGACGGGATCATTTTTGACGCAAAGAAACTGCTAGCCGATGTTCGCCGAATTGTCACTGACGCAAAAAAAGAACGTGGATATCGGATATCCGTACCGGGAACCTCCGGCATCGCAACAGAAAAGGAGATCGTTATAAAACCCTGATCCAGGGAGGAGTCGGCGCATGGAACCATACACCCAACCCTTGCGAGCATATGATCGTCGTGATTTTCTCAGAATGGCTGGAAAAGGAGTCGGACTTGCGGCGCTGACCTCTACAACGGTCGCATCGCTGCTGAATGACCTTCGTGCGGCAACAAAGCGCATAACCCATCTCAGTCCTCAACAAGCCGCCATGGACGAGGATTTCTGGTTTGACATCCAACGGGCCTTTACAGTGACGCGCGGAATTATCAACCTCAATAACGGAGGTGTTTCTCCGTCTCCAAGGATTGTGACAGAGGCGTTCGTCCGGTACACCTGGCAACAGGAGGACGCAACAGCCTACACCATGTGGCAAATCCTGGAACCCCAGTCGGAAACGATCCGCACCGGGCTCGCCGAGTTGTTCGGCTGCGATCGGGAAGAGATTGCCATCACCAGGAACGCTTCGGAGTCGCTCGAGATTCTTCAAATGGGGATGGATTTGAAGACCGGAGACGAGATCCTGAGCACGACACAGGATTACCCCAGGATGCTGACCACCTTTCGCCAGCGCGAATTACGGGAAGGCATCAAGCTCAACCTGGTTAAAATCCCGCTTGCGCCCGATCGCCTTGATCAGATTACTGACGCTTTTGAGCAAGGGATTACGAAAAGGACGAAGCTGATCCTGATCTCTCACATGGTCAATATCACGGGCCAGATCACTCCCGTCAAAGCCGTGTGCGATCTCGCCCGGTCGAAAGGAATCGAGGTTATCGTGGACGGCGCTCACTCGTTCGCACATTTTGACTTCACGCTTCGGGATGTGAACTGCGATTATTTCGGAACCAGCCTGCATAAATGGTTGTTTGCCCCCAAGGGCACGGGGCTTCTTTTTGTGAAGAAGGATAAGATCGAAAAAATATGGCCCTTGATGGCGGCCGAGAAGAAGCAGGCCACCGACATCAGGAAGTTCGAGGAGATCGGCACGCACTCGGCAGCCATGCGGCTGGCTATTGGCGAGGCAATCCTCTTCCACAGAGGGATCGGACCCAAGAGGAAAGAAGAGCGTTTGCGATATTTGACGCGGCATTGGGTCAATCAGCTCAGAGACCTTCCGAACGTGCGATTCCATACGTCGTTTGATCCTGACCAATCCTGCGGCATAGCCAATGTTCAGATCGCAGGAATTGATCCGGGGAAGCTCGCTTCGCACTTGATGAACGCACACAAGATTTTCACCGTGCCCATCCTTCATGACGAATTTCAAGGAATCCGCATCACCCCCAACGTGTACACAACGCTGCATGAACTGGATCGGTTTTGCGAGGTCATGGAGACCGTCGCAAGAAAGGGACTTCCTTCAGAGTCCACGCAGTAAACTACCACCGCCAAAGGCGGTGGCTTTTGAAAAAATAAGAAACACACCCTGCATATAGTTTTTTGACCGTGTCTGGAGATCGGACCAAAATGTAGAGCGGAACTCCCGTTCCGCATCACGAGCCCCTTGTTGTCGGATCGGCCAGCCCGCCTCGGAGGATTCGAAGAGGCTGGCGGGGAGATCCGAGCTACAACTCGATACCGCACTCGACTACGGCAAAGCCAAAATTTCCATTACCACTGCCAGAGGCAGTGGGTTTCTGCATCGGACTAAAAGACTCAAGTTGACCGGTTGTTGGAAGGGGTTAAGACCCTTGTTATTATTGTGTGAATTTGAAACCCACGTCTAAAGGACGTGGCCATGAGCCACGACCTTCAGGTCGGGGGATACGAAAACCCCTGCAAAAAGTTTAGCCGTTTCCCAAAAGGCGGTCAACTTGAGCAAAGGAATTACACAGCGCCATCGCCGTGTATCTGTAGAACTGGAATTCACATCATCTACCATTACAGTAGGAGGTAAAAATGAAGAGACTCGTTCCTGTCCTGGCTGCCTGTTCACTCTTCATGCTGGGTGAACACACACAAGCTCAAATATTTCAG
>JACPLA010000077.1 GCA_016186715.1 Ignavibacteriales bacterium
ACGCCATTCCATATCAGCGACGGAGATTGGATCATCATAACATCGTCAGTGGGAAGCCTCAAAATCAGGGCGAAGGTCACTCAGGGAATCATGCCCAACGTCGTTGCCGTCCCCTTTGGACTTGGGCACACTTCTCTCGGACGCTATGCAAAGGGTCACGGCGTAAACCCAAATAGGATCATGCGGAGTCTTTACGACCGGCTGAGCGGGAGGCCTGCACTGCAGGCAACAAAAGTCAGGATTGCCCTGGCTACATAAGGGGGGAAAAGGAACTTTCAGATGCCGAAGTGGGCAATGGTCATCGATGTGGACAAGTGCACCGGGTGCGGAGCGTGCGTTGTCGGGTGTAAGATGGAGAACAACGTACCGATTGTCGATCCGGTCGAGGCTCAGAATGGTCGCGTTATGTTCTGGATGGACATGATGACGACAACCGAAGGTACCTTGCCGAACACCCACACGAAACGGGTTCCGAAGCCCTGCTTCCATTGCGATGACCCTCCGTGCACGCGGGTGTGTCCGGTCGGAGCGACGTACCGGAATCCGGAAGGACTTGTTGCACAGATTTACCATCGATGTATCGGATGCCGCTACTGCATGGCTGCGTGTCCGTTTACGGCAAAAGTGTACAACTGGTACGACCCGAAATGGATTGACGGAGCAGAAATTGGAAACCCCGACGTCTCCCGCCGCATGGTCGGAGTTGTGGAAAAATGTTCTTTCTGCTCGCATCGTCTCATGAAGGTGAAGGAAACAGCCGACCTTGAAGACCGGCCCATCACGGACGGGGAGTACATTCCCGCCTGTGCCGAAAGCTGCCCCGCCGAAGCGATTATCTTTGGCAACATTGAGAATACGGAAAGCGACGTTTATCGGCTTTCCCGAAGCTATCGCGTGTTTCGGTATGGAGAGGGCCTTGGGGTGGAGCCGAAAGTGTATTACCTCGCTCGAAGAACCGACGTATGAGATCAAAGATACCCAAACGAATCGACCAGGACGAAGCTCTCTTCCGGCCGATTGACCATACGGGAACAGGATTCTACGTGACTCTTGGAATCCTGGGGCTCATTCTCCTGTGGGCGCTGTACCTGTATGTCATGCAAATCCGGTTCGGCCTTGGTCTGACGGGAATGAACCAACCGGTCACATGGGGATTCTACATTGTGAACTTCGTGTTCTTCATCGGAATCAGTCATGCGGGGACACTGATCTCGGCTATTCTCCGGCTCTCAAAGGCAGAGTGGCGGCGGCCGATTACGCGAATGGCCGAAGTCATCACGGCCATCGTTCTTGCGATCGGCGGTCTTCATCCCATCATTGACCTTGGGCGTCCGGACCGCATGATGCATCTCCTCGAAGCCGGTCGTCTGCAATCACCGTTACTCTGGGACGTCACCAGCATCACGGCGTATTTCACCGCCAGCACCGTATACCTGTACCTACCCATGATTCCCGACATTGCACGGATCCGGGACCGCGGCGGAAAACTGAAGTGGCTCTACACCTTCATGGCGTGGGGGTGGCGGGGTACGGAGCGACAGAAGCGAGTACTGAACCGGGCAATCAATATTCTTATGGTCATGGTGATCCCCATCGCGATCTCGGTTCATACCGTGATTTCCTATATTTTTTCCATGACCCTTCAACCCGGCTGGCACAGCACGATCTTCGGTCCCTACTTCGTCGTGGGAGCAATCTTTTCCGGAATTGCCGCGTTGTTGATCGTCATGATTGCCTTCCGAAAAGTCTATCATTTCGAGGACTACCTGAAAGAGATACACTTTCAGTATCTGAGTACGCTTCTCCTGATCATGTCCCTCATTTGGTTTTACTTCACATTCTCCGAATACCTGACCGGCGTTTTCGCGGCGGAGCCGCATGAGATGCATATCATTCTTTACAAGTTCACAGGCCCGTTCGCGTTCTATTTCTGGGCTATGATTCTCTGCAATTTCCTGATCCCCGTGGTCATTCTGAGCTTCAAGAAGCTGAGGACGATCGCCGGAATCTTTGTTGCATCAGTCGCTGTCGTTATCGGAATGTGGCTTGAACGGCTGATCATTGTCGTTCCTTCGCTGGCCAATCCACGTCTCGACGTCCCCACCGGAATCTACGTTCCCACGATTCTCGAATGGGCTCTCTTCGCCGGAGGACTGGCTGTTTTTGTCATGGGATTCATGATTTTCTCGAAATTCTTTCCGCTGATTTCCGTCTGGGAAATCGAAGAAGGACGTACACACGGTCGGAAAGAAGTTGAAGAACGAATTCACAGTTATCTTCCACGATCCTCATCACCATCACATCGAGGGCTTGACTGAAAATAACAAAGTGGCTATTTTGTCAACGTCCCGCAACTATCCATCTCTCAGCGAGGAGCATCATACATGACCAACACCTTTTTACGTCTGATGACCGCCGGTACTCTTCTCTGCCTTGTGGCAGGAACCGCATTGGCGCAAAACAAATACATCGGCACCAAGATGTGCGCACCCTGCCACCGTACCGAAAAACAGGGGAAACAGCTGGACATTTGGAAAAACAGCAAACATGCCAACGCGTACAACACGCTGACCACCGCGAAAGCCAATGAATTCGCAAAGGCCAGGGGGATTGACAAGCCTGCGGCCGAGGCGACTGAATGTCTGCAGTGCCACGTGGTAGGATACGGTGAAGATGCCAAGCTGGCCGAAAAGACATTCGATTACAAGGACGGCGTCCAATGCGAAACCTGTCACGGTCCCGGCTCTGCGTACAAAACGCTCCCCGTGATGAAGGATCATGCCAAGTCTGTCGCCGCCGGGATGACAGAGTACAAGGATGAAGCAGCAATCGAGGCCCAGTGCAGGACCTGTCACAACGAGAAAAGCCCAAGCTACAAGGAGTTCGATTTCAAGAAGCAGTGGGAGAAGATCAAGCACCCCGTTCCGAAGGGTTGATGGACTCATAACTCAGCCACGCACGGCGCTCTTTGACGGCATCAAAGAGCGCTTTTTTTTTATCCATGGGCGGATTCTTCCCATTATTGAAAAATTCAACGCTGTTCGCGTTCCCAACATTGGTAATGGGCAGAACGAAGAACCCAGAAATCAGCTCATATTCGATGATTTCTCAATGAATTTCTGCCAATTCGGTGGCATAAGGTTTGAGTTTTTTCCGTGAGTTTCCCAAACCCATTTCCGCGGGAATTCCATGAAGAAAAGCACCCTGGCTGTTGCCCTCCTGATTCTCTCAGCTCATGCTGCCGAAGCCCAGTTTCTCCAGGCGCGGTTTGTCACGTCGGCCTACGCCTGGCAGCAACACGACACGCTGGGTTCGTCCTCCAACCATCTTTACGGCTTTCAGACGGCTCAATTCTCCATCACGCAGAATGACTTCACACTTTCCACCTATCTCCAGGGATGGAACGATTTTGCGGGACCTTTGAAGAACGACCCGAAGATCCGGTGGTACAATCTGTACCTCAAATGGAGGAACATTGCGGACGTCGGTGAGCTAACAGTGGGCCGCCAACCCGTGTTTGCCGGAGTCGGCATCGGGACAATCGATGGCGCAAAGGCTTCCATCAATCTTTTTGAGAAGAAGGTCAGGGCCCTCGGATATTACGGAGCTCTTCCGCCTCCCGGACTCAAGGGAGAACTCGTCAGCGATCCGGGAAAAAACTCCATGTTCGGAGCTCAGGTAACTGCCTGGCCGCTCGACCTTGGCCAGGTATCGCTGAGCTACATGAACAGGCAGATTCAGCCGGAATCGTACACGGCCCTCAGGCGGGATTCGCTGTTCAATCCGACCCTCGTCGAGATCAGGCCTTCGGCCAGCATCGAGGAACTCGTCAGCCTCGATCTGAGCGGCGAGTACAAGTTCTTCTACGGTTACCTTCGTTACGATCACGACGTGAAGTTCGAAACGATGAGCCGGTTCCAATTCTTCTCGCGCGTCAAACCAATGGAACGCGTTGGCATCACGGCAGAATACCTCCAACGGGAACCGCGGATCTCCTATAATTCCATTTTCTCCGTTTTCACGTACAATTCACTGAAGGAGTACGAAGTCGGTTTGGAATATGAGCCTCACTTCCTCGCCGATATTCAGGTCTTCAGCAAGTATGGAGAAGTCTCTTTTGGCGATGAGACCTCCACGCATATGACATTCGGCTTCAACTCCAAATATGTCTCAGCCAGCGCAACGAGCATGTTCGGCTATAACGGGAAAATCAACGCCGCGTCGGTGAATGCCGGCTACCCTCTTCTGGACAGGAGGCTCACGCCTACAGCGTCTTTCACCTACGGATACTACAAATTGAACCGTTATCAGGCCAAAAGGGATGTAGCCCTCAGTGGTTCGCTTGGTATCGTCTACCGCCCGATGCCGCTCCTCTCGGTCGATACACAGCTTCAGTGGATCCAAAACAAGATCTACAGCAACGACGTGCGCTTTTTCCTGAGGGCAAGCTTCTTCCTCAATGAAAAACTCAATGTGTTCTGAGACTCCTATGAGAATTTCGCCGACCGTCAAACAGCTTTCCGTCATCCATATCTATCTCCTGATCGTAGGAGTTCTCCTTCTGCTGATCGCCTCCACGTTTGTCACCCAGTCCCGGGAAGGGTCTGTCTCAGAGGACCGGGGGAAGTCGATCAAGTTTTCGCATACGTTTCACATCAAGGAAGTTGGGATGGGATGTGTGGATTGCCACGAAGGCGCGACCACAAGCACAAGCGCCCGGGATAATCTTCTCAGCACAAAAGCAACGTGTCAGACCTGCCACGAAGAGCAGCTCCAAAACGATTGCACGTTTTGCCACACGAGCGACGATCCTTCCTCCTATGCAAAGTTCCTGAACCCGCGGCGGGATCTGCTGTTCAATCACGCATTCCACATCGACGAGCAGAAGATGGCGTGTGAGACTTGCCATCAGGGTCTGGATGAGATGACGCTTGCGACACCCGGGAGCCTTCCTGCGATGGTCACCTGCAACACGTGCCATAACGACGTGCTGGCGACCAATGCATGCGAAACCTGCCATACGAATTTTGCAGCTCTTCGGCCAAAGGAGCATAACCGAACGGATTTTGTGCGAGTGCACAAGTTCTCCGCCCGGATGCAGGATGCCACGTGCATGTCGTGCCACACGGATGAGTCCTGTCAGGACTGCCACACGAACGCCGGCCTTGATGAAGCGAGCCCGACCGGGCGCGACCTCGTTTCCCCCCGTTCCCCGCGTTTGACGGCAAACGACAGGGCACAGGGAATGGCGTTGCAGAAGGTTCACGACCCGAATTTCCGGTTCACACACGGTGTTGCGGCGTCGGCAAAAAGTTCAGACTGCGCGACCTGCCACAGTACCCGAGACTTTTGCTCCACCTGTCATCCTGCAGGAGGAAATGTAACGCAATTCCAGTTCCGTCCCCTCACGCATCAGCAACCCCGGTTTGTAACCCTCGGGTTCGGGTCGGGAGGCGGACTGCATGCCCAGCTAGCGCGCAGGGACATCGAAAGCTGTGCAGCCTGTCATGATGCCCAGGGCGCCGATCCGACATGTGTCACATGCCACCTCGACACCGACGGGATCAAGAATACCGATCCCCGCACGCACCAGCGCGGGTTCATGGCAACTGTCAACGGTGACTGGCACGGCGATCCGGGAGCCAGCTGTTATGTCTGCCACGCCGATCCAAACGCGCACATCAATGGCATTCGAGGCGTGGGATTCTGCGGCTACTGTCACAAGTAACATGAGACATTCTATGAAAACCGTTCTCCGATTTTTCTCCTGGCTCGCCGTTCCCTTGCTGCTGACCGGTTGTAGCAATTTGAAGGACACGCTTCCGGCAACGACGCAGACGGCCGGCGTTCATCCCGAGGGATGGATCTCAAAAACTTCTGCGGACTTTCACGGAGCCGCAATTCGCGCGCAGGGATGGGACATGCGGACCTGCCAGACGTGTCACGGGAGCCGTTACAACGGAGGGACTTCCGGCGTATCCTGTCTCACCTGTCATACCGGAGGCGCGGGCCCGGAGAATTGCTCCACCTGCCACGGAAGCGCGACGAGCCCGGCTCCCCCGAGAGACCTCAACGGCAATACTGCCAACACCGCAAGGGGCGTCGGAGCTCACCAGGTTCACCTCATGGGAACGACGCGCGCAAAAGCTCTTACCTGCGCCGAGTGCCACTCGATCCCGGGAAGCGTCTATGAGCCGGGTCATGTGGATTCCGATCCCCCGGCCGAAGTCCTCATGGGCAATTACCTCGCGAATCTTCAAACGAATCTTCCGACCACGTCACGTTACAGTGCGAGTCTCCCGCTCTTCGATCCGAATCCGGCGTATGATCCGGCGACAACGAGTTGCTCGAGCGCCTATTGCCACGGAACGTTCAAGAACGGCAACCCGACGAATACTCCGGTGTGGAACAATCCCGCATCAGCCGCTTGTGGGACCTGCCACGGTGATCCGACGGCGGCCACAACAGCGCAGAAAGCCCTCCCCAAAACATCGGCGCAAGGCGGCACCCACACCACGAACACGAACTGCGCAAATTGCCACGGTGGAGTCGTCGATGCCTCGCTGAGGTTCATCAACGCGTCGAAGCACATCGACGGAAAACTGAATTTGTTTGGCAGCGATATTGAATACTGAGTTTGCTGTACAGCAGCAGTACAACACACAACCAAAACCTGATCGATCAGGAGGTACCTCATGAAAAGAACCATCTTACTCCTCGGCGCGTTTCTTGCCCTTGGGACGGTGATGGTCGCACTTCAAGGCTGTAAAGGAGATGCCGGTCCGGCCGGTCCTCCGGGCGAGACCACGATCCTCCAGCTTGAAGGATTCGCCGCTGACATCAAATGCGGCGATTGTCACAATGTGGACACTGACACGACCTACTATGTCTGGGCCAAGAAATACCAGTGGGAGTTGTCCAAACACTTCTTCGGCGGCGATTTTGAGCGGAACAGCTCCACGTGCGCCGGCTGCCACACCACGGAGGGCTACGTGCAACGAATCCGTGCAGGCAACCCCACCATTGAGTCCAACGGAACCTGGTCTGCCGTGACAAGCCAGGTGGACGCATCGCCCCCGGGATGCTTTGCCTGTCATTCGCCGCATTCGAATGGAGACTTCGCCCTGCGGTCGGTGAGTCCGGTCACTCAGCTTTCCCCGTTGAGTGG
>JACPLA010000001.1 GCA_016186715.1 Ignavibacteriales bacterium
TTCTGGGCCCAGTCGGTTGCCATTGAAGTGTATTCGTTGCATCTGCTCTTTCTCATGATTCTTTTGATCGCCATCCTGAAAGGTGTGGAAGAAACGAAGGTTGCGGCGTCCGCAACGTCGAGCTATCTTCTTCTCTTCGCGTTTCTACTTGGTTTAAGCTTCACGAATCACTTGACAACCTTGCTCGTTCTTCCGGCGTGTCTTTTTTTCTATTTCAGAAATTTCGGATTTGGGAAAGAATCGCTCTGCAGGTTAGGCGCGCTTGTTCCCTTTTTTTCCCTCGGCCTTTTTTTGTATTTGTTCTTGCCGATCCGGTCGGCGGGCGGGCCGGCTTTTGATTGGGGACATCCTGTAACTATCCAGAGGATATTCTGGCATATTTCGGGAAAACAATACCGGAATTGGATCTTTTCCGGTTTTGAGAGTGCAGAAAAGCAGTTGAAGCATTTTGTGCAAAGCTTTCCCGACCAGTTTCACTGGATTTGCATTGCCCTTGTGGGTCTTGGACTTTGGCATCTGAGGCGCGAGGCACGCATGCTCTTCTGGTTCGTCATGGTGCTTGCCATCGGCTGTCTGGCCTATTCCATCAATTACGATATCCATGACATCGATTCATATTTTCTTCTCGCGTACCTCTCCGCGGGCATAGCGATTGTTTTTGGCCTGCAGAGCGTCCATCGTTTGCTTTCGCGAAATGTTCATCCCTGGATCGTCGCCGGCATCATCGCTGTTGTTCCAATCGGTCAATATTGGATGAACCGCTCGGCCGTTGATGAGTCGGATAACTTTTTGGTCCATGATTATACGAAGACCATTCTGGAAAATGTGGCCACGAATGCAGTGGTCTTGACCTACCAGTGGGACTATTTTGTCTCGGCGTCGTATTATTTTCAGCGCGTCCGAAACGAACGACCCGATGTCACCATCATCGACAAAGAGCTTCTTCGTCGGTCGTGGTATTTTGTTCAGTTGGAGCGGAATGATCCATGGCTCATCGAGCGATCCCGGTCCAAAGTCAACAGTTTCTTGGCGGAGCTGTACAAGTTCGAGCACGACCTGCCCTATGATGCGCATGTCATCGATGCTAGGTTCAATGGAATGATCAATGATTTCATCGAACAGTCGATGAAGGATCGCCCGGTTTACATTGGACCTGAGATTGAGCCGTTTCTCACGACGGGATTTGAGCGAATGCCGGAAGGGCTGCTGTTTCGGCTTCAGAGGTCGGTTCCACCGGCAACCGGAGGGCTCCCTGAAATCAGGTATCGTCCAACGGCTTTTCAGAGCCGGCTGACAAGGGGAATAAGGCTTCAATATGCCCAGATGCTTACTTTCTGTGGAATTTGGCTCAGGAATGGGGGTTTTGAGATGGAGGCGAAGCACGCCCTGGGGCTGGCGCTCGAAATCGACCCTTCCTTCAATCCTGCCCGGGTTCTATTGGGGGAAGAAAAGGGACGGGGTTTAGGTAAGTGACGATGCGAGTTGCGATTCCGCATTTTCCCTCAAGCCTGCCGTTGACTCTTTGGCAAAAAATGCTATATTACGGGTCTCGAGAAATCCGCGCACAATCCCATTTTACCCAAACGTTGTGCTCCATCAACAGGCTGCAGAGGTAGCTGTGCTGGAGGCGAGGTCTTGCGGGACATGGTGTCTCTGCATCGTGTGAAACGAACGGTCGCGCTTGCGAGTGGATCTTTCGTTTTGAATTCCAGGTGAGAGCGGTGAAGTGCGCTGGCGTAGCTCAGCTGGTAGAGCAGCTGACTTGTAATCAGCAGGTCACCAGTTCGAATCTGGTCGCCAGCTCAACGGCGGTGTTGACGTGGATTCATGCCTGGGCGGCACCAGTGTTCGGCGGAGATGATGCGTGAACCCGGGATGCCGGCCCGGAGATCCTTGGGCAGGTAGCGAAGCGGTCAAACGCATCAGACTGTAAATCTGACGGCACATGCCTTCGGAGGTTCGAATCCTTCCCTGCCCACTGAACATTGCAGATTGGAGATTGAAGATTGTAGCAGCAGTGTTGGAGAATGGAGAAACTGTGGATAGCGGCTTAATACTTCAATTTTCAATCTACAATCTACAATTTACAATCTACAATGTTTCGCGGGAGTAACTCAGATGCCTGTCCGCCTCTGGCGGAGTGGAGTCAAAGCCTTCCAAGTCCCAAAACGTCCGGCGAGCGTTGTTGGCGAGCCGAAGACGTTTTGAGGATCCCGCTGAGCGGAGCGAAGTGGGACCTGAAACAGGGAGAATCGGGCTGATGCGCGGGAGTAACTCAGTTGGTAGAGTCACAGCCTTCCAAGCTGTTGGTCGCGGGTTCGAGTCCCGTCTCCCGCTCAACATTGTAGATTGCAGATTTTAGATTGTAGATTGATCGGCTAAATCTAAAATCATCAATCTACAATCTGAAATGTTTCGCTTGCGTAGCTCAGTTGGTAGAGCACGTCCTTGGTAAGGACGAGGTCACCGGTTCAATCCCGGTCGCAAGCTCGACGAGCTCCTTTCAGAAAATCATGACAAGAGGTAAGTGTGCGAGATATCATTACGCTTGAGTGTTCAACCTGCAAACGCCGGAATTACAGCACTACCAAGAACAAGAAGAAGCAGACCGGTCGGGTCGAATACAAGAAATACTGCCCGTGGTGCCACAAGCGAACCCCTCATAAAGAGACGAAGTAATTTCCTGGCGGGTTGACGTTTTCATACGTGAGTAGCTCAATTGGCAGAGCAGCGGTCTCCAAAACCGCAGGTTGGGGGTTCGAGTCCCTCCTCACGTGCAGAAAAAAAAGTACGATACGATGGGAGGTGATTGAGGTGGGGGGTTCGAGTCTCTCCTCACGCAAGAGAAGGGTGCGGCAAGATCAAGTCTCAATGACAGCATGACGGTCGAACTATGAAAGAAAGAATCATCAATTTTTTCAACGACATCGTGAAAGAAATGGAGAAGGTCACCTGGCCGACGAAAGAGGAGCTGTACGAATCGACGAAAATCGTGATCGTGGTGACCATCATCATTTCGCTGTTCACGTGGGTGGTCGACACCGGGCTGAGTGAAGCGCTCAAAGCAATTCTGTAAAGGAACATCGATTTGGAGAAACGTTGGTATGTGGTTCGGACTTACTCAGGCCACGAGGCAAAGGTCAAGATCTATCTTGAGTCCGAAGTTGCGCGTCTAAATCTTCAAGAACGCATCGGAAGCGTCTTAATCCCCTCGGAAAAAGTCATCGAAGTGAAAGACGGGAAGAAGAAAGCAAAGGTGAAGAACTTTTTCCCCGGCTACATTCTTGTCGAGGCAGTCATTGACAAAGAGACGACGCACCTCATCTCGGAAGCACCTTCCGTTCTGGGATTTGGGCCGGATAAGAACAATCCCGTTCCCCTGCAACCGGATGAGGTCCGTCGACTTATTGGAAAGATGGAGGAACGCGAAGACGTTGTGCTCGTTGAAGTGCCCTTCCGCGTGGGCGACGCGGTAAAAGTCGTCGAGGGACCGTTCAACAACTTCAACGGTTTCGTTCAGGAGGTCCACCCTGAGAAGCTGAAAGTCAAAGTCATGGTCAGCATCTTCGGCCGAAAGACTCCGGTCGAACTTGATTTTGGACAGGTTGAAGCCGAAAAGTAAACGAACGTCAGAAGAGGCATTCCGTTATGGCAAAGAAGGTCGTTGGTTTCATCAAACTGCAGATCCCCGCGGGCCAGGCGAACCCTGCCCCACCGGTAGGTCCGGCGCTCGGCCAAAAGGGGGTCAATATCATGGAGTTTTGCAAACAGTTCAATGCAAGAACGAAGGACCAGCAGGGCCTGATCATCCCGGTGATCATCACCGTCTTCAATGATAAGTCGTTTACATTCATTACCAAGACACCTCCTGCCGCGACGCTGCTGCTAAGGGCGGCAACGCTTGAAAAGGGATCGGGAGAGCCCAACCGCACGAAAGTGGGGAAGGTCACGTCGAAGCAAGTGCGGGAGATTGCCGAACTGAAAATGCCGGATTTGAACGCGTCGGACGTGGAATCCGCCATGCGCATGGTGGCTGGAACCGCCCGAAGCATGGGAATCACGGTTGAAGAATAATACCCAATCAGCGAGCAGAGTGTCATGAGAAAGCATAGCAAGCGATACAAAAACGCGGCCGCCAGGATCGAACGAAAAGCGTACTCTATTGTCGAAGCTGTCCAGAGAGTCAAGGAGAGCGCGACTGCGAAATTTCCCGAGGCCGTCGACATCGCAGTGCGTCTTGGGGTTGACCCCAAGAAGGCCGATCAGGCAGTGCGCGGAACCGTAGCGCTCCCGCATGGGATCGGGAAGGCGGTTCGCGTGTTGGTGATTTCCAAGCCCCCAAAAGACGAGGAAGCCCGACAGGCCGGCGCCGACCACGTCGGTTTCGCAGACTACATTGAGAAGATCAAGGGGGGATGGACGGATGTGGATGTGGTGATCGCAACTCCCGATGCCATGGGAGAACTCGGAAAGCTGGGAAAAATTCTCGGTCCGCGAGGTCTCATGCCGAATCCTAAAAGCGGAACCGTGACCATGGAGATCGCAAACGCGGTGAAGGAGGTCAAGGCGGGGAAAATTGAGTTTCGCGTCGACAAGGCCGGGATCCTTCATGCAACTGTCGGCAAAGCCAGCTTTGAAGCGGAAAAGCTTGTTGAAAACGTCCATTCGTTCTTGAATACGGTCGTTCGTCTCAAACCCGCAACGGCGAAGGGACACTATGTCAGGAGCATCACCCTCTCGTCGACGATGGGACCCGGAGTTGAAATCGACCGGGGCGAGTTGATCGCTCACTAAGAATTTAAGCACTCATGTTGTTACGATTCTGTCTGATGCCCCGGGAAATCGGGGGCTTCTCGTCAGGCAATCAAACGACCAAAAAGGTGAAGAATGAAACGATCGGAAAAAGAGGCGATTATTGCTCGAGTCAGTGAAAAAGCCTCCCGTGCCGCCGCGTTGTACTTCGCCGATTTCACCGGAGTCACCGTTGCAGAGGAAACCGAGTTGCGGAGGGAGTTCCGGAAATCCGGCATCGAGTACACGGTCGTAAAGAATACGCTCGCGCGCAAGGCGCTTGAGCAGGTGGCGGGACACGACCGGGTCTTTGAGAAACTGGTCGGGCCCACCGGTATCGCCTTTAGCTACGAGGATGCCATCGCGCCGGCGAAGATTTTCAAGAAGTTCTCGGAGAAGACCGGAAAACTCAGGCTGAAAGTTGCGGTCGTCGAGAAGCAGTTCTTCGAGGGTTCGCAACTCGACCAGCTGGCCAAACTGCCCTCCCGTCCGGAACTGATCGCCGGCATTTTGGGAAGCGTGCAGGCGCCGATTTCCGGTATTGCGGGAGTTTTGCACGCCATCGTAAGGGATCTGGTCAGCCTCGTCAGCCAAATTGAAACGAAGAAGGCGGCCGCCTAGTGTCTCGGCCCACAGGTACCTTGAACAAGTCTGCCCGCCAAAAGCCACAGAAAACTATGAGTTCAGGCAAATACAGGCTCATGACTTCATAAAGGAATTTCCGGGACTCGACACGAGAGAGAAAGAACTTACTTTTCTTAAGAAGGAGAACATCATGTCAGCTGTCAATGAAATTGTCGAAAAAATCGAAAAGCTCACGCTGCTCGAGGCGGCGGAGCTCAAGAAAGCGCTTGAGGAAAAGTTCGGTGTCACCGCCGCGGCCCCTGTGATGATAGCAGGTGGTATGCCAGCCGGTGGTGGAGTGGGCGCTGTGGCCGCGGAGGAGAAGACCGAGTGGAATGTCGAACTTAAGACAAGCGGGGCCCAGAAGATTAACGTCATCAAAGTCGTCCGCGCAGCCACGGGACTTGGCCTGAAAGAAGCCAAAGACCTTGTCGACGGCGCCCCAAAAGTTGTCAAGGAGGGCCTTTCCAAAGCGGATGCTGAGAAGCTCAAGAAAGAACTCGAAGAGGCCGGCGCAACTGTCGAGTTGAAGTAAGGGGCGAAGACATCGCCGGAACTTTTTTGATAACGGTCGCTGTTTATTCAACGACTCTCAACGAGCGTCATAGCCGATGACTCTTCCACCGAAGGGTGGCGGAGAAATCGTCGGCTTACGCCGTATTCCGAGGTCAGGACGGACGAAACTCAAAAACGCTCTGCCCTCCCCGTCACGTTGATGAAAAAAAAAGACGTCCGGCTCTGTCTGCGTTTCCCCCCTCAGTCCAAGGTCGCTGTTTTTGAATCTTCCAATCAAAAGGAGTGGTTGACTTGAAGAACCAATCCAACGGATCCAACGGCCGCATTTCCTTCGGCCAGATCCCCGCTGTCATCGAAATTCCCGATCTGCTGAATGTGCAGATTGATTCTTTCAACAAGTTCTTGCAGGCCGAAGTCACCCCGCACCGGAGGAAGAAAGTCGGACTTCAGCAAGTTTTCGAGATGAATTTTCCCATTATGGACGCACGGGAAAATTTCCTCCTCGAATTTGTCGAATACTACGTCGAAAAACCCAAATATTCGGTCGTTGAATGTCAGGAACGCGGTCTGACGTTCGCGGTTCCGTTGAAGGCCAAGCTGCGGCTTTCCTCGAAAAAAGAGGGGGGCAGCGAGTTTACCGATACGGTGGAGCAGGAAGTCTATTTGGGGAACCTCCCGGCGATGACCTACCGGGGAACATTTATCATCAACGGCGCTGAACGGGTGGTCGTGAGTCAGCTGCATCGGTCGCCCGGTGTGTTTTTCTCCGAGTCCGTCCACCCCAACGGAACCCTGATGTACTCCGCGCGGATTATTCCGTTCCGAGGGTCGTGGGTGGAATTTTCGACCGACATCAACAATGTGATGTATGCCTATATTGATCTGAAGAAGAAATTCCCGGTGACCACGCTTCTGAGAGCACTTGGGTATTCCTCGGATGATGCCATCCTCCAGCTGTTCGAGCTTGTCGAGGAGGTCGATATCAACAAGGTGAACCTCAAAGATTATGTCGGACGGACCATCTGCAGCGACGTATTTGACAAGAAAACCGGTGAAATTTTCATCAATAAGGACGCCAAGCTCACCGAAGATCATATCAAGCAGATCAAGAAGGCAGATATCAAAAAGATCCGGTTGCTGAAAGGCGAGGGGACGACGGAAGTTTCGGTCATTGCAAATACGATCCTTCGCGACTCGGCTCGTTCGGAGGAAGACGCTCTCGAAACGATTTATCGTCAGCTCCGTTCCGGCGACGCGCCAGATCTGGATACCGCCAAGAACCTGATCGACCGTCTTTTCTTCAATCCGAAGCGGTACGACCTTGGAGACGTTGGACGTCACCGGCTGAATGCGAAACTCGGATTAAACGTGCCTCAGAGCGTGACGACGCTGACGAAGGAAGACATTATCGCTATCGTAAAGTATCTGATTGATCTGCAGCAGGGTCGAAAGGCTGTGGACGATATCGACCACCTCGGCAATCGGCGCGTGCGCACGGTCGGAGAACAGCTTGGGCAGCAGTTCAATATCGGGTTGTCGCGAATGACCCGGACGATCCGTGAACGCATGAACCTGCGCGACAACGAATCGCCCACGCCGCAAGACCTTGTCAATGCGCGGACCATCACAAGTGTGATTAACGCTTTCTTCGGGACCAACCAGCTTTCGCAATTCATGGATCAAACCAACCCGCTGGCGGAAATGACCCACAAGCGTCGTGTGTCGGCGCTGGGTCCGGGCGGATTAACCCGTGAACGTGCGGGCTTTGAGGTACGTGACGTTCACTATACCCATTACGGGAGGCTGTGCCCGATTGAAACCCCTGAGGGGCCCAACATCGGACTGATCTCCTCCTTGTGCATCCATGCGAGGATCAACGATTTCGGGTTCATTGAAACGCCGTATCGAAAAGTCAAGAATGGAAAAGTCCAGGAGGACGTAGAGTTCCTGACAGCTGAGCGCGAGGACGAGGTGACCATCGCACAGGCGAACGCTCCTATTGACGAGAAAGGGAGATTCAAACAGGACCGTGTCAAGGCGCGGTTTGAGAGTGACTACCCCGTGGTTGAGCCCGAGAAGGTCGATTACATGGATGTTGCCCCCAATCAAATCGTCAGTGCGGCGGCGGCCCTGATTCCCTTCCTCGAACACGACGATGCAAACCGCGCTCTGATGGGATCCAACATGCAACGCCAGGCTGTTCCGCTGCTTCGCCCGCAGGCTCCGATTGTGGGGACGGGTCTGGAGGAGAAAGTAGCACGAGATTCCCGGACGCTGATTGTTGCCGAACGGAGCGGCATCGTCGAATCCGTCAGTGCGGATAGCATCGTGGTTGAGTACGATATTGACGAAAACAGTGCCGAGGCTCTTGTCAGCTTCGAAGACAAACGCCGTGTCGAGTACAAGCTAACCAAGTTCCTGCGCACAAACCAGGATACCTGCATTAATCAGAAGCCGACAGTGCAGCCCGGTCGACGGTTTAAGAGGGGCGAGGTTCTTGCCGACGGATGCGCAACGGACCAGGGCGAGCTGGCTCTCGGTCGAAATATCCTCGTTGCCTTCATGCCCTGGCGCGGATACAACTTCGAGGATGCCATCATTGTGAGCGAGCGTTTGGTGGCGGAGGATGTCTTCACTTCTCTTCACGTCGAAGAGTTCGAACTCCAGGTCAGGGATACGAAGAGGGGCGAGGAAGAGCTGACACGGGAAATTCCCAACGTCAGCGAGGAAGCCACGAAAGATCTGGATGAAAACGGGATCGTCCGCATCGGCGCCGAGGTGAACGAAGGTGATATCCTGATCGGAAAAATCACGCCCAAGGGAGAAACGGACCCCACGCCGGAGGAAAAGCTCTTGAAAGCGATCTTCGGCGATAAGGCGGGCGACGTGAAAGACGCGTCCCTGAAGGCTCCTCCGGGTATGAAGGGAATTGTGATTTCCACAAAGCTGTTCAGCCGGAAGAAAAAGGATACGGAGAGCAAGAAAGAAGACAAGCGCAAACTTGAATCTCTTGACCGCGCGCGGCGAAAGGATATCAAAGACCTCAAGGAAAAGCTTGGGAAGAAACTGGATACTCTTCTTCAGGACGAAAAGTCCGTCGGAATCCGCGACAACGATGGCAACGTTGTGATTCGGAGCGGAACATCGCTGAAAGATGACACCTTCCAGACGCTCGAGATCATCGACATGCTCGGCTACAACCAGGAATGGGTGGATGACAAGCGCAAGAACGCCCTCGTAACGAAGATTTACGAGAACTACCGCCAGAAACTCGGCGAGATCGAGGAGCTGTACCGCCATGAAAAGAACAAGATTCAATTGGGAGACGAACTCGCGCCTGGCATAGTCCAGCTGGCGAAGGTTTACGTCGCGAAAAAGCGAAAGCTTTCGGTGGGCGACAAGATGGCTGGTCGGCACGGAAACAAGGGCGTGGTCTCCACGGTTGTTCCCGCCGAGGATATGCCGTTCCTGCCGGATGGAACGCCGGTCGACATCGTCTTGAATCCGCTCGGGGTACCATCGCGCATGAATCTTGGTCAGTTGTTTGAAGTTGCGCTCGGATGGTCCGGTATCAAGCTTGGAAGGAAATATTCAACTCCTATTTTTGACGGCGCGTCCTGGGAGGAAGTCCAGGCAGAGCTCAACAAGGCCGGGCTCAATGAGAATTCGAAGACCCTCTTGTATGACGGGCGCACGGGCGAAGCCTTCGACCAGGAAGTGACGGTGGGGTTCCTGTATATGCTCAAACTGTCGCACCTTGTCGACGATAAGATCCATGCTCGTTCGATCGGGCCGTACTCTCTGATTACACAGCAGCCCTTGGGGGGCAAAGCGCAGTTTGGCGGACAGCGATTCGGAGAGATGGAAGTGTGGGCGCTGGAAGGATACGGGGCGGCCCATGTTCTCCAGGAGATTCTCACGGTCAAGTCCGATGACGTGATTGGACGAGCGAAGGTGTACGAGGCCATTGTGAAAGGCGAAAATCTTCCGGAGCCGAATGTCCCGGAATCGTTCAACGTCCTCGTCCGTGAATTACAGGGCTTGAGCCTTGAAGTCAAGATCGAATGACGTGTCGCTCTTCGTCCGTCAGTCCATGGATTCATACAAGTGTAATGTGGAGGTATTCCAATGTCATTCATGACAACAGACGCAAACCCTAAGAGAGCTTTTTCAAAGATCACAATCAGTCTTGCGTCTCCTGACATGATTCTTTCCCGTTCTCACGGAGAAGTCACCAAGCCGGAGACAATCAATTACCGCTCCTTCCGGCCAGAAAAGGATGGGTTGTTCTGCGAAAAGATTTTCGGCCCCGTGCGGGATTGGGAGTGTCATTGCGGGAAATACAAGCGCATCCGGTACAAGGGGATTACCTGCGACCGATGCGGCGTCGAGGTGACTCAGAAAAGCGTTCGCCGGGAACGGATGGGGCACATCGCGCTGGCCGTTCCGGTTGTGCACATTTGGTATTTCCGATCGTTGCCCAGCAAGATCGGCTACGTGTTGGGGCTTTCCACGAAAGAGCTGGAGAAAGTCATTTATTATGAATCGTACGTCGTCATCAACCCGGGGACAACCGGGCTCGAGAAGCAGGATCTGATTACGGAAGACCAATATCTTGAAATACTCCAGTCGTTGCCGGAGGAGAACAGCGACCTCGACGAGAACGATCCGAAGAAATTCATTGCCAAGATGGGAGGGGAAGCAGTCAAGGATCTTCTCAAACGCGTGAATGTCGAAGAGGTCGCGGGCGAACTTCGGGTGGGCTTGAAAGAGGAAACTTCGGTTCAAAAAAAGAACGAATCTCTCAAGAGGCTGCGTGTCATTGAAGCATTCCGGAAAAGTGAAAAAAACGCACCGAACAGGCCTGAGTGGATGGTGCTGGATGTGGTTCCCGTGATCCCGCCCGAGCTCCGTCCCCTTGTTCCTCTGGAGGGCGGCCGGTTTGCCACATCGGACCTTAATGATTTGTATCGCCGGGTGATCATCCGGAATAACCGCTTGAAACGCCTGATTGAAATCAAGGCTCCGGAGGTCATTCTCCGCAACGAAAAGCGGATGCTCCAGGAAGCCGTGGATTCTCTCTTCGATAATTCCCGACGCGTGAACGCCGTCCGGAGCGATAATAACCGCGCGCTCAAGTCTTTGTCCGACATGCTCAAAGGGAAGCAGGGGAGGTTTCGACAGAATCTGCTTGGAAAGCGAGTGGATTACTCCGGTCGTTCCGTCATTGTCGTTGGTCCGGAGCTGAAACTGCACGAATGCGGTCTTCCCAAAGATATGGCGGTCGAGTTGTTCAAGCCGCACATCATCAGGAAACTGATCGAGCGCGGCCTTGTGAAAACCGTCAAGAGCGCGAAAAAGATGGTGGAGAAGAAGGGGCCGGAGGTTTGGGATATTCTCGACCATATCATCGATGGTCATCCGGTACTCCTCAACCGCGCCCCGACGCTTCATCGGCTCGGCATCCAGGCCTTCCAGCCGGTACTGGTCGAAGGAAAGGCGATTCGCATTCATCCGATGGTGTGCACAGCATTCAATGCGGATTTCGACGGCGATCAGATGGCGGTGCATGTGCCGCTCTCGTACGAGGCACAGCTGGAAGCGCGCCTCCTGATGCTTTCGAGTCACAATATTCTTTCACCGGCCAACGGCGCGCCAATTGTGACTCCGACGCAGGATCAGGTTCTTGGCTGCTACTATCTGACAAAATCAAAAGAAGGCGACCATGGCGAAGGGACAATGTTCTCGTCTCCGACTGAGGCACGGATTGCCTACGACCAGGGCCGGGTCGGGTTGCATGGGCGAATTAAGGTACGGATCGAGGGTAAACTTGTTGAAACAACCGTCGGACGGGTTCTCTTTAATGAAATCATTCCCCAGGGACTCCCGTTCATCAACGAGCTGCTCAACAAGAAAAGACTTGTGCAAATCATTGCCACGGTTTTCCGGCGGGCGGGGACGGCCGAGACGGCCGCGTTTCTTGATAACCTCAAGAACCTTGGCTTCACCTACGCAACACGAGGCGGACTCTCGGTTTCGATTGCGGATGTGACGATTCCCAGGGAAAAATATGACATCGTCGCAAAAGCTCGGAAAGATGTCGAAGCCGTGGAAAACCAATACTACCGTGGGTTTATCACTAACGGAGAACGGTACAACAAAGTCATTGATATTTGGACCCGTACAACAAATCGGATTGCCGAGCGTCTGTTCGACGAACTCTCCCACTCGCGCAACGGATTCAATTCGTTGTATATGATGGTTGACTCCGGGGCTCGCGGATCGAAAGAGCAGGTGAGACAGCTGGCAGGCATGAGGGGATTGATGGCCAAGCCCCAAAAGAGTCTTTCGGGGGCGACAGGGGAGCTCATTGAAAATCCCATTACCGCGAATTTCCGGGAGGGACTATCGATTCTCGAATACTTCATCTCCACCCACGGTGCCCGCAAAGGTCTTGCAGACACGGCTTTGAAGACGGCGGACGCAGGGTACCTGACACGGCGGTTGATCGACGTTGCTCAGGACGCGATTATCGCCGAGGATGACTGCGGCACGATTTTGGGTGTTCCCACGAGCGCTTTGAAGGAAGGCGAGGACGTCAAGGAACCGTTGGCAGAACGTATCCTCGGCCGGGTGTCCGTACACGATGTCACCGATCCCCTGACCAACGTGGTTCTGGTTCGAGCGGGCGAGATTATCGATGAAGACAAAGCCCAGCGCATCTCCGAGACCTCGATCGAAACGGTCGAGATCCGGTCCGTGCTTACCTGTGAGGCGAGAAGGGGAATTTGTGCAAAATGCTATGGTCGAGACCTGACGACGGGAAAACCGATCGAGTCTGGTACCGCTGTGGGCGTCATCGCAGCGCAATCGATTGGCGAGCCGGGTACGCAGCTGACGCTTCGGACCTTCCACACCGGCGGAACAGCAAGTCTCATTGCTTCACAGTCTCAGATCCTCTCAAAATTCGACGGTGCGGTGAAGTATGACGGCATCAAGTTCATCGAATATGGGACGGACACGGAAAAACTCCCTGTCGTCTCGGGACGAAGCGGAGTAATCAATATTCTGGACAAGGATAACAGGGTTCTCACGAAGTACGACGTACCATACGGCGCGACCCTGATGGTGAAGGAAAAACAACAGGTCGGCCGTGGTGAACTCATCTATGAGTGGGATCCCTACAACGCCGTTATTATCTCGGAGCACGGCGGGACAGTCAAATACATCGATCTGAAGGAAAGCGTCACCTACCGCGAAGAACCGGACGAGCAGACGGGACATATTCAGAAAGTCGTCATCGACAGCCGGGAAAAGAATCTCATCCCCGCAATCAGTATTGTCAATGCCAGGGGGCAGAAGGTAGCGAACTACCCGATTCCGACAAGGGCGCATATGATTGTGGACGACGGAGAGGAAATCCAGGCGGGGGCCGTTCTCGTCAAGATCGCACGTGACATCGGGAAAACCAGAGACATCACGGGCGGACTCCCGAGGGTCACGGAGTTGTTCGAGGCACGCCATCCGAACGATCCGGCTGTCGTGACGGAAATCGACGGCGTTGTGAAGATCGGCCAACCCAAACGCGGATCAAGGGAAGTCTTTGTCGAGAGCCACGACGGGAAGGACAGGCGCACGTATATGATTCCCCTTGGAAAGCATATCCTGGCACAGGAAAATGACGTTGTCCGGGCAGGCGAAAGGCTGTCCGCGGGCGCGATCGACCCTCACGATATTCTCAGGATCAAAGGAACGACGGCGGTCCAGGAATATCTGGTGAACGAGATTCAGGAAGTATACCGAATGCAGGGCGTTAAGATCAACGACAAGCACATTGAGATCATCGTGCGTCAGATGATGCAGAAGGAGCGCATTGCCGATCCGGGTGATACGAAGTATCTGGAAAGCGACAATGTGGACAAGGGCCGATTGCATGATGAAAACGACAGCCTGCAGGGCAAGCTTGTGGTCGTCAGCAAAGGCGATTCCAAGTTCAAGAACGGTCAGAGTCTCGCCAAGAAACAGGTGCGGGAGGTCAACGCGGACTTGAAGAAGAAGAGCAAGAAGACCGTTGAGGTCCGGGATGCACTTCCGGCAACGTCTGACCCTATTCTCCTAGGCATTACCCAGGCGTCTCTGACGACCGACAGCTTCATTTCGGCCGCTTCGTTTCAGGAGACCACGAAGGTCCTCACCGATGCCGCCATAGAGGCGAAAGTCGATACGCTGTTGGGTCTCAAAGAAAACGTCATCATGGGTCATTTGATACCGGCAGGAACGGGGCAGAAGATATTTCGTGAAATCCTGGTGACGACGAAAGAAGAGATGGCACCTGTGGAAGCGATCGCCGCCGAAGAAGGGGTGGAAGCCGAGGAGGGAGTGGCGGAGGGGGAGCCCAAGAAGAGAAAGCGGAAGACCCGGGTGGCCGCCTCGTAAGACATTCCCTGTGTATTGTGAGCGTGAACAGAACCCTCTCCCTGTTTGGGCAAAGACGTGGAGAGGGTTCGTAGTTTCCTTTTTCTCTGAAAAGGCGTTGACTATTTCCCGGAAACTGCGTACATTTATAGGCTTTTCTATCTATTCGCTTTTTCCACATTTTTGAACGGAGTTTCGCCGATTGCCAACGATCAACCAGTTGGTTCGCCATAGCAGGGAAAAGGTTCTCTGGAAGAGCAAGTCTCCCGCGTTGCAGCGTTGTCCCCAGAAGCGGGGTGTGTGCACACGCGTCTATACGACGACTCCGAAGAAACCGAATTCCGCTTTGCGGAAAGTCGCAACAGTCAGACTCACAAACGCAATGGAAGTGATTGCTTACATCCCTGGCGAAGGTCATAATCTCCAGGAGCATTCGATCGTGATGATTCGCGGCGGAAGAGTAAAGGATCTTCCGGGTGTTCGCTATCATATTATCCGGGGGACCCTTGATACTCAAGGTGTTCAGGACCGCAAACAGGGACGGTCGAAATACGGAGCGAAGAAGCCCAAAGCCGGTTCATGAGAAAGAAACGAGCAGCAAAACGGTTTGTGGAAACCGATCCGAAGTACCAGGACCTCCTGGTCTCCCGGTTCATCAATTCCCTGCTGAAGCAGGGGAAGAAGCACTCAGCACGGCGCATTCTGTACTCCGCGTTCAATCTGATCGAGGAGCGCACAAAGAACAAGCCGCTGGAAGTGTTCAAGAAAGCCCTCAGTAATGTTTCTCCGTTATTGGAGGTTCGAGCACGCAGGGTTGGTGGTGCTACCTATCAAGTACCCACAGAAGTTCGCCCCGAGCGGCGAACCGCTCTTGCTATCCGCTGGTTGATTTCATACGCACAAGAACGCTCGGACAAGTCCATGTCGCACAAGCTTGCTGCCGAGTTTGTTGCGGCTGCATCCGGTGAAGGCGGAGCGATGAAGAAGAAGGAAGATGTTCACCGGATGGCAGAAGCCAACAAGGCTTTTGCGCACTTCAGGTGGTAGTCGCTTTTTTCTCATACCATTCAAACGTTGATGACCCCGACGCGGGCGGCGTGTCCGGAGAGTGAAGGAAGATATGCCTCGAGACTATTCATTAGAAAAAACGCGGAATATCGGCATCATGGCGCACATCGATGCAGGGAAGACGACGACGACAGAACGCATCCTGTTCTATACCGGCGTCCTGCACCGAATGGGCGAAGTCCATGACGGCGCGGCGACAATGGACTGGATGGAGCAGGAGAAGGAACGCGGGATTACGATTACCAGCGCCGCGACCACTTGTTTCTGGGGGGATCACCGCATCAATATTATTGATACGCCGGGTCACGTCGATTTCACGATTGAAGTCGAACGATCGCTGCGAGTGCTGGATGGGGCAGTCGCGCTCTTTTGTTCCGTGGGGGGCGTTGAGCCGCAGTCAGAAACTGTGTGGCGTCAGGCCGATAAGTACGGAGTCCCCAGGATCGCATTCGTGAACAAAATGGACCGTGCGGGCGCGGATTTCCTCGGCGTTGTTCGAATGATGAAAGATCGTCTCAAGACTAACGCAGTCCCTGTCCAGCTGCCCGTTGGAGAGGGCGATATGTTTGCGGGGATCATCGATCTCATCACCATGAAGGCCCGCATGTACCATGAGGGGAATCAAGGAACCACGTGGGACGAAATCGATATTCCTGAATCCCTGAAAGCAAAAGCGGCAGAATACCGTCAGAAGATGCTCGAGGCGGTGGCTGATGAGGACGATTCGTTGCTGGGGAAGTATCTTGAAGGAAAGGAAATTTCGCCACAGGAGGTCTGCGGGGTCCTGCGCCGGGCGTGTCTGAAGGTGAGCATCGTCCCCGTTCTGTGCGGCTCCTCGTTCAAGAACAAGGGAGTTCAGCTCCTCCTCGACGCTGTGATCGATTTCCTTCCGTCCCCGAAAGATATCAATGACGGAGTCGTGCACGGCCATCATCCTCACCGCCACGATGACGTTGTGCGCAAGGTGGATGACAAGGAAAAATTCACCGCGCTCGCCTTCAAGATCATGAGTGATCCCTTTGTGGGCCGGCTCACGTATTTCCGGGTCTATTCTGGAACGGTTGAGGCCGGGTCATACATTTACAATGCGACATCAGAAAAGAAGGAGCGCGTGGCCCGGATTCTCCGCATGCATGCAAACCACCGCGAAGAAATCAAAGAGGCACATGCGGGTGATATTGTCGCGGCCATCGGGCTGAAGCATACGAAAACCGGCGACACCCTCTCGGACGAAAAAGATCCAATCATCCTTGAGAAAATGATCTTTCCCGAACCGGTCATCGATGTGGCCATCGAACCCAAAACCAAGGCCGACCAGGAAAAACTCGGCGAGGCGCTACAGAAGCTCGCGGAAGAGGATCCTACCTTCCGCATTTCGTCAAACGAAGAGACCGGGCAGACAATCATCAGCGGGATGGGCGAACTTCATCTTGAAATTATTATTGATCGGATGAAGCGCGAATTTAAGGTCGAGGCCAATGTGGGGAAGCCGCAGGTCGCGTACAAGGAGACCATCACGCAAAAGACCACCGCCGAAGGAAAATTCATCCGCCAATCCGGGGGCCGCGGTCAATACGGTCATGTGGTGATCGAGATGGAGCCGAATGAAAAAGGAAAAGGCTTCGAATTCGACAACGCCATTGTCGGCGGAGTTGTCCCAAGGGAATATATCAAACCGACGGAGCACGGGATTGTCGAAGCCATGCGGAATGGCGTCCTGGCCGGATATCCGATGGAGGATGTCAAAGTGAAGCTCTTCGACGGTTCCTTCCATGCCGTGGATTCCTCCGAAATGGCATTCAAGATCGCGGGTTCCATCGCCTTTAAGGAAGGGGCGAAAAAAGCCAGACCGATTATTCTGGAACCGATCATGGCCGTCGAAGTGGTGACACCGGAAGAATACCTGGGTGATGTGATGGGAGATTTGAATTCCCGGCGCGGAAAAATCGAAGGAATGAACCCGCGTAAAGACGCTCAGGTGGTCAAAGCGATGGTTCCCCTGGCGGAGATGTTCGGCTACGCCACGCAATTACGCTCGATGACACAAGGCCGGGCGCTTTACACCATGCAATTCTCGCATTACGAGCAAGCCCCGAAATCCATTTCCGACCAGATTATTGAGCGGGTCAGAGGCAAAGAAGCGGTCGTCGCATAGTAAAGATTGACAAATCATAGGAGACTCATCAATGGCAAAAGAAAAATTTGATCGCAGCAAGCCGCACGTGAACGTCGGTACGATCGGCCACGTCGATCATGGAAAGACGACTCTGACGGCTGCCATCACCATGGTACTGGCCAAGAAGGGCCTTTCGTCGGTTCGGACGTTCGATTCGATCGATAACGCACCGGAAGAGCGCGCCCGCGGAATTACCATTGCGACCGCGCACGTCGAATACGCGACCGAAAAACGACACTATGCCCACGTCGATTGCCCCGGTCACGCCGACTATGTGAAGAACATGATCACGGGCGCCGCACAGATGGATGGAGCGATCCTCGTAGTCGCGGCAACGGATGGTCCAATGCCCCAGACTCGTGAGCACATTCTGTTGGCTCGTCAGGTTGGCGTCCCACGCATCGTGGTCTTCATGAACAAAGTTGATGCCGTCGATGACAAGGAACTGCTCGATCTCGTGGAACTTGAGCTGCGTGACCTCCTGAAGAAGTATGAGTTCCCCGGCGACGAAATTCCCATCGTTCGGGGATCGGCCTTGAAAGCCATGGAAGCCGCCCTGCGTGCCGACGTGAAGGCCGATGATCCGGCGTTTGAGTGCATCGGAGAGCTGATGAATGCCGTGGACACCTATATTCCCCTTCCGCAGCGTGATGTCGATAAGCCGTTCCTGATGCCGATCGAAGACGTGTTCTCGATTACCGGTCGCGGAACTGTCGGAACCGGACGCGTCGAGCGGGGACGTGCAAAAGTCGGCGACGAGGTGGAAGTGATCGGTCTTGGACAGCACAAGAAAACGGTGGTCACCGGCGCCGAAATGTTTCGCAAGGAACTGGATGAAGTCGTTGCCGGCGATAATGCGGGTCTTCTGCTCCGCGGAATCGAGAAAACCGAGCTTGAACGCGGCATGGTTGTGGCGAAACCCGGCTCGATCACGCCCCACAAGAAGTTTACCGCACAGGTGTACGTCCTGACGAAAGAAGAAGGCGGACGTCATACGCCGTTCCTGAACGGATATCGACCGCAGTTCTACTTCCGGACCACCGACGTGACGGGCATTGTCCAGCTGCCGAGCGGCGTTGAAATGGTGATGCCGGGCGACAATGTCGATTCTATGACAATTGAGTTGATTACACCCATCGCGATGGAGGAAGGATTGCGGTTTGCGGTTCGTGAGGGCGGTCGCACGGTGGGCGCCGGCGTCGTCACAAAAATCATCGAGTAACTTCAAAAGTGGTTCCGGTTCATCATGGATCGGAACCACGTCGTTCTTAACCCTGAAGGAATTATCCCTTGGCTGGTCAGAGAATTCGCATCAAACTGAAATCGTACGATCACAACCTGATTGACAAGTCGGCGGAGAAAATCATCAAGACCGTAAAATCAACGGGGGCCGTGGTGTCGGGGCCTATTCCCCTCCCTACAAAACGGACGGTCTATACGGTCAATCGTTCGCCCCATGTGGACAAGAAATCGCGGGAGCAGTTTGAAACCCGGTCCCACAAACGGTTGATTGATATTCTGAATTCGACAAACAAGACCGTGGATTCGTTGATGAAGCTCGAGCTTCCCGCCGGAGTCGATGTTGAGATCAAAGTGTAATGCTGTGAACAGTGAGAGTTAACGAGCGTCCGTTTCCTGAGATGATTCGGAAACGGAACGAAGGAGCCGAAACGTGAGCGGTATACTTGGAAAGAAACTTGGCATGACAAGCATCTTCGACGAAAACGGGCAGGCCGTCCCCTGTACCGTGATCGAAGCGGGACCTTGTTATGTCACGCAAATAAAAACGAAAGAGCGCGACGGGTACGATGCTGTCCAGCTTGGATTCGATGAGAAGAAAGCACGTCTGGTCAACAAACCGCTGGGGGGACACTTTGCCAGGGCCGGATCCAAAGCGATGCGATGGGTCAGGGAGTTCAGGAATTTCAACGGGACGGCCTTGAAACCGGGAGCGGAAGTTCGCGTGGACCTTTTTCACCAGGGCGACGTGGTGAGCGTCACCGGAAAATCCAAAGGAAGAGGATTCCAGGGTGTCGTGAAACGTCACCACTTTGGCGGTGTCGGCATGGTGACCCACGGCCAATCCGACCGGGTTCGCGCGCCGGGGTCGATCGGCTCCAGCTCGTTTCCATCGCGCGTGTTCAAAGGCATGCGAATGGCCGGGCGAATGGGTCATACGCAAGTCACAGTCAGGAATTTGACCGTGCTGAAAGTCGTCCCGGAGTCGAATCTCCTGATCGTCAAAGGGAGCGTTCCGGGAGCCATCAACGGATACGTCGAAATCGTCAGAGAAGGATAAGGAGTTCCGAAAAGGATAGACAGAGATGCAACTCGAGATCTACAGGAAAGACGGTTCCCCGACGGGCGAAAAGGTCACGCTCGATCCGGCGATATTTGGAATTGAGCCGAACGATCATGCCATCTATATGAGCGTCCGGTCTCTCATGGCGAATCAGCGGCAGGGAACGCACAAAGTGAAGCCGCGGAATGAAGTACGTGGCGGAGGTAGGAAGCCGTACCGGCAGAAGAAAACCGGACGTGCCCGGGCATGGGTGGGCGGAGGTTCCATTTTCGGACCCCAGCCTCACGACTACGTTGTTCAGGTGCCGTCCCAAGTGCGCGCCCTAGCCAGGAAATCGGCGCTCAGCTACAAGGCAAAAGATGCCGCCATCAAGATTGTGGAAGATTTCAGTTTCACGCAGCCTAAAACACGGGACATGGCCGGGGTGTTGAAAGCATTGGAGCTTACCGGGAAGAAAACACTCTTTCTCACGCCGAAGAAGGACGACATGATTTTGAAATCCGGGCGTAACATTCCCGCGCTCAGCGTTCGCGAAGCATCGAATGCTTCGACCTATGAAATTGTCAACAACCAGATTCTCCTCATTCAGAAGAGTGCGGTGGAAGCTCTTCAGCAATCGTTGAAGAAACGGGGGAACGCGGCATGATCAGCATCATCAAACGGCCGATCCTCACGGAAAAAATCACGGCGCTGCAAGATCGCAGGCAATATGCCTTTGAAGTGGATCTCGACGCCAATAAGATCGATATCGTGCGCGCCGTGGAAAAGAAGTTCAGGGTCACCGTCACCAATGTGCGGACCCTGCGTGTGAAGGGAAAAAGCAAAACGCAGCTGACGCGCGGCGGCAGGTTCGAGGGACGGACCCGAACCTGGAAGAAAGCTCTTGTCACTCTGAAGGAGGGGGACAAGATCGATTACCTCGAAAACGTTTAACAGCGGTTGAAGCAAGGATACGTCCATGGGTATCAGAAAATTGCGTCCGGTGACTCCGGGAACTCGTGGGGCCTCGATCTCGTCGTTCGACGAAATAACCAAAACCGAGCCGGAGAAAGCTCTGTTACGGCCGCTCAAGAAATCGGGCGGGCGAAACAACATGGGCCGGATCACCTCGCGTCATCGCGGCGGAGGACACAAGCGCCGATACAGGCTTGTTGATTTCAAGCGGGACAAACACGGCGTTGAGGCAAAGATCGCTGCCATCGAATATGATCCTAATCGCTCCGCCCGCATTGCCCTCGTACAGTACAAGGACGGCGAAAAACGGTATATGCTCGCTCCCGACGGCCTCAAGGTTGGGTCGATTGTTGTGTCAGGACCGGACGTTGAGGTGGAAACGGGGAATGCGCTGCCTCTCAACAATATTCCCGTTGGTGCGTTTGTCCACAACGTTGAACTGCGACCAGGAAAAGGCGGCCAGCTCGGGCGGAGTGCCGGGAACAGCCTTCAGCTGATGGCAAAGGAGGGAAAGTACGCAACTCTCAAGCTTCCATCCGGGGAAGTTCGAAAGGTGCGTACAGAGTGCTATGCAACTGTCGGTGTGGTTGGAAACGCGGATCACGAAAACATCAGCTACGGAAAAGCCGGCCGTTTTCGATGGCTCGGAATCAGACCCCAAACGCGTGGAATGGCCATGAACCCGGTGGATCATCCGATGGGCGGCGGGGAAGGTCGCTCAAAGTCGGGCGGTGGCTGGCAGCATCCAGAGTCCCCCTGGGGGCAGTACGCCAAGGGTCTAAAAACACGCCGTCGCAGGCTGCATTCCACAAAAATGATTGTCAAACGCCGCAGGTAAATGAGGGGCTAAACTTCTATGGGTCGTTCACTTAAAAAGGGTCCGTATGTCGACCAAAAGCTCTCGCAACGGGTCGAAGTCTTGAACAAATCAAACCAAAAGAAGGTCTTGAAAACGTGGGCGCGGGACTGCACGGTCATTCCGGAGTTTGTCGGTCACACGTTTGCCGTGCACAACGGGAATAAGTTCATTCCGGTCTATGTGACAGAGTCGATGGTCGGACACAAGCTCGGCGAATTCGCTCCGACCCGCATCTTCCGGGGTCATCCGGGAATCAAGTCGGAGAAAACGACCACACCAGAATAGGCTGCAAAGAGGATTCACGAATGGAAGCACGTGCAATAAATCGCTATGTCGGAACATCACCGCGGAAGATGAGGCTGGTCATCGATCTGGTTCGCGGACGGATGGTGGAGGATGCGTTGAACATTCTTCACTTCTCGCCCAAACATGCCGCAAAGACGGCGGAAAAGGTTTTGAGATCGGCCATCTCAAATTTTCAGAACAAGGATGAGGCCGGACGCGTTGACACGGCGGAGTTGTTTGTGAAGGAGGCGTTTGTCGACGGCGGCCCAACAACGAAAAGGATCAGTCCCGCCCCCATGGGCCGTGCCTATCGGATTCGGAAAAGGTCGAATCATATCACGATCGTCGTGGCTCGAACGGAAGAGAGGAAAGTGGAGTCGGTAAAGCCAAAAACAGCGTCGGCGGCAACGGAAGAGGATAAACCCGCAGAACCCTCCAAGGCAAGGAAAAAAACATCTTCCAGAGCAAAGACGACGGCAAAGAAAACACCATCCAGGAAAAAGGCCTCAAAAGCCAGCTAATCGGAGGATCACTTGGGTCAAAAAACCAACCCCTTAGGATTTCGTCTCGGTGTGACACGTTCGTGGGACTCAAATTGGTATGACGAACGCGGGTTCAAGGAAAAGCTGCAGGAGGACTTGATGGTTCGGAACTACGTCCGGAACCGTCTGAAGAAAGCCGGAATCTCCAGGATTCAGATTGAACGAACGGCCAAACGGGCCGTGATCACGATTCACACCTCGCGCCCGGGAATCGTGATTGGCAAGAGCGGCAAAGAAATTGCACAGTTGGAAGAAGAACTGAAGAAGGTTACTTCGAAAGATGTCAAGATCCTTATTCATGAAATCAAACGTCCGGAGCTGGATTCGTACCTGATGGCGGAAACAATCGCCGGCCAGTTGGAGGGAAGGATCTCGTTCCGCCGGGCGATGAAGCAGTCGATTACGGCCGCGATGCGGATGGGTGCAGAAGGCGTTCGGGTCATGTGTGCAGGTCGGCTTGGCGGCGCCGACATCGCCCGCGTTGAGCAATATAAGGACGGAAGAATTCCCTTGCAGACGATTCGGGCGGACATTGATTACGCGACGGCCACGGCCAGGACAATCTATGGGGCCATTGGAGTCAAGGTGTGGATCTGCAAAGGGGAAGTCCTTGGATCAAATCGGTAAGGAGCACGATCGTTTATGATGATGCCAAAGCGAGTCAAGTTTCGTAAAGCCCAGCGCGGTCGCATGAGCGGAAAGGCCACCCGCGGTGCTTATGTGGCGTTTGGTGATTTCGGGCTGAAGGCGTTGGAGCCGGGGTGGATCACGCAGCGCCAGATCGAAGCGTCCCGCGTTGCCCTGACACGGATGATGAAGAGAGAGGGAAAAGTCTGGATACGCATCTTTCCGGACAAACCCGTTACCAAAAAGCCCGCGGAAACACGCATGGGTTCGGGAAAAGGAATTCCGGAGTTCTGGGTGGCTGTGGTGAAACCGGGCAGAGTGCTGTTTGAGCTGGGGGGTGTCACAAAGGCTACGGCTGAGGAGGCGCTGCGACTTGCAGGACACAAGCTTCCCATCAAAACAAAGATCGTGTCCCGGGTTGATTACGAGGGGTAACCACAAAGGATCGAGCATGAAAGCGTTTGAACTACGACAACTCTCGGATGAGGAGCTCCGGAAGCGGATCGACGACGAGCAGGAAAATCTGGCAAATTTGAAATTCCAGAAAGTGTTGAGCCAGCCTGAAAATCCAATGAAGGTCCGTCAGACCCGCCGGGAGATCGCACGCATGAAGACTGTTCTGAGAGAACGAGAACTCAAGGGTTCACAACCCGTATCAGGTCCACCGGTCAATGAAAAGGTGTCGTCGAAGCAATGAAGAGTGAAACCACCATGCAAGAAGCAACCGAACTCCGCGGTCGCCGAAAAATCCGGACCGGCAAAGTCGTGAGCAACAAAATGCAGAAGAGCATTCTTGTGGCCATTGAGCGAAAGGTTCCGCACCCCATTTATAAGAAGTACTTTCGACGGACCTCGAAGCTCATGGCTCACGACGAAAAGCAGGAAGCAAATATCGGCGACGTTGTCAAGGTCATGGAAACCCGCCCCCTCAGCAAACAGAAACGGTGGCGGCTGATTGAAATCCTTCAAAAGGCAAAATAGGCGGTTCCGACAGGGAGCAGGTCATGATTCAGGAAGAAACGAATTTGGTGGTTGCCGATAACTCAGGAGCGAAGAAGATTCGTTGTATTCGTGTCCTTGGAGGACACGACAAACGGTACGCAACTGTGGGAGATCTGATTGTTGTTTCGGTCAAAAGCGCCATTCCGGGCGCGCCGGTCAAGAAGGGAGACGTTTCCCGGGCCGTGGTTGTGAGAACAAAGAAAGAAGTGCGGAGAAACGACGGTTCTTATATTCGGTTCGATGAAAACGCCGCCGTGCTGCTCAACCAGCAGGGGGAGCCGCGGGGAACGCGCATCTTCGGACCCGTCGCCCGTGAACTGCGCGAGCGCCAGTTCATGAAGATCATTTCTCTGGCGCCGGAAGTCTTGTAAGGAAAGAGGCCATGAACATTCGGAAGAACGATACGGTGACAGTGATCTCGGGGAACTTTCTCGGCAAGCAGGGAAAAGTTCTGAAAGTCTTTCCGGAAAAGAACCGCCTGATTATCGAGGGAGTCAATATTGTCAAACGTCATTCGCGCCCGTCCCAGAAGAATCCGCAAGGCGGCATTGTCCAGAAAGAGGCGCCGATCCACCTGTCCAACGTGATGGTCCTCTGCCCAAAGTGCGGCGAGGTGACTCGTATCGGGCATGCGCATGTCACTGACGCGACGAGCAGTTCACGGAAGAAAATGCGCGTCTGCAAGCAATGTAAGGAAATGTTCTAGATCTGAGGCTGGTATGGCAAAAGAGAAAGCAGAAAAGAAGGCAAAAACTGAAAAACCGGAAAAGGGACCGACCGGGACAGCATCCAAGAAGAAAACAGTCCAGGAAAAGGGTGCTCCCCCCCGGCTCTGGGTTCGTTACAAGAGCGACGTCGTGGGTCAAATGATGAAACGATTTCAGTATAAGAGTGTGATGCAAGTCCCCAGGTTGGAAAAGATTGCAGTCAATGTGGGGGCGGGGCAGGCGACCCAGGATCCGAAGATTCTTGACAACGCGGTGAAAGAACTTGAGCTGATCACGGGTCAGAAGGTAGCCGTTACAAAGTCCAAGAAGGCAATCTCGAATTTCAAACTGCGCGAAGGAATCCCCATCGGATGCCGGGTGACGCTGCGGAAAGCCAGGATGTACGAGTTTCTTGATCGCTTCATCAGTATCGCGCTTCCGCGCGTGCGCGATTTCCGTGGCGTGTCGGATACATCATTCGACGGCCACGGGAATTACACCATGGGCATCAAAGAACAGATCATCTTTCCGGAGATCGATGTTGATAAAGTCGCCCGCATCACAGGGATGGACGTCACCTTTGTTACAACGGCTGCGAGTGACATTGAGGCCTACGAGTTGTTGAAGTCATTGGGGATGCCGTTTGTGAAACGTCAGGAAGTTCTTCAAACAGCAGCAACAAACGCATAAGGAAGCAGGAGGTCTTTTGGCACGCTTAGCGATGAGAGTGAAGGCGAAGAGAACGCCGAAACACAAGGTAAGTCAGCATAACCGCTGCAATATTTGCGGGAGACCACGCGCGTACTACCGCAAATTCGGTATCTGCCGGATTTGCCTGCGGAACCTCGCTCTCGAAGGCAAGATCCCAGGGCTTCGCAAGGCCAGCTGGTAAACCGATTGTTCATTTTCCATGGAGTGTCGTCGCAATGCCCACTGATCCGATTGCAGATTTTCTCACTCGTATCCGCAACGCCGTCAAAGCAAGACACCGGAGGGTTGATA
This sequence comes from Ignavibacteriales bacterium, assembly GCA_016186715.1. GTDB lineage: Bacteria > Bacteroidota > Ignavibacteria > UBA10030 > UBA10030. The sequence continues at coordinate 25,871 of JACPLA010000001.1, forward strand.
TCCCGGCCTCCAATCTGAAAAAAGCGTTGGCGCAGATTCTTCTGGACCAGAAATTCATTGCAAATTTCACGGTCCTCGAAGATGGAAAGCAGGGTATCCTGCGGATCAACCTTAAGTATAATGACGGGAAGCCTGTCATTATGGGGCTCAAGCGAGTGAGCAAACCGGGGATCCGTCAATACCGCGGGAAAGATCAATTACCACGGGTCATTGGGGGATTGGGTGTTGCGATTGTTTCCACATCAAAGGGAGTCATGACCGACATTCAGGCCAGAAAAGAGAACGTCGGGGGTGAAGTGCTTGCCTATATCTGGTAACGATTTTTGAGGAGATCACCACGTGTCACGCGTAGGTCGTAAGCCCATAGAGATCAAGAAGGGTGTCACCGTCAACCTGAAAGACCGGCAGATTCATGTGAAGGGTCCGAAGGGGGAACTCTCGACGAGTGTGCATCCGAATATCAGCGTCGAGATCAAAGAAAACCACATTCAGTTCGTCCGGAAGAATGACGAAAAGGAGAACCGGTCCTTGCACGGTCTGTGGCGCGCCCTGGTTCAGAACATGGTAAGGGGAGTAACCGAGGGGTTCGCCAAGCAACTGGAAATCGTTGGTGTCGGCTATCGGGCCGAGATGAAAGGAAAGAAGCTGCAGCTGTTGCTGGGTTATTCTCATCCGATTCTTTTTGGTCCTCCCGAGGGTGTTAAAATCGAGACGCCGACCCAAACGAACATCACGGTGAGCGGAATCGACAAGCAGCTTGTCGGACTGGTTGCTGCGAAAATTCGTTCGTTTCGACCGCCGGAACCGTACAAAGGGAAGGGAGTAAGGTACGCCGGCGAATATGTCAGAAGGAAGGCCGGTAAAGCAGCTGCGACCGCAGCGAAGTAGCGCGATTGAAGGAATGATCGTATGATTCTGAAAAACACACTCGAACGTCGGTTACGAAAGAAGCGGAGAATCCGCGCAAAAATCGTCGGTACGGCCCGGCGCCCACGCCTGACCGTGTACCGCAGCCTGAGGCACGTGTATGCTCAACTGGTTGACGATACGACCGGCAAGACTGTTGTATCGGCTTCTTCGCTGTCGAAAGACCTCCGCGACCAGGTGAAGGGAGTAGCGAAAGAGCAGGAAATCTGCAAGTTGGTGGGAATGGCGATGGCGAAGAAGGCTCTGGAGAAAAGCATTACGGAGGCGCTGTTTGACCGCAACGGGTATCTTTACCACGGCCGCGTCAAGGCGGTTGCCGAAGGGGCGCGCGAGGCGGGATTGAAATTCTAATTTCAAACGAATCGGAACTCTATGTCAAAATTCAAAGCCGGTGAACTTGAACTGAAAGATCGTCTTGTTCACATCAACCGTGTCGCCAAAGTCGTAAAGGGGGGCCGTCGCTTCAGTTTTAATGCCATCGTCGTTGTGGGAGACGGCAATGGACATGTCGGCATCGGCCTGGGTAAAGCAAACGAGGTGGCAGACGCAATCGCCAAAGGTGTGGAAGATGCGAGAAAGAGTGTCGTGTCCGTTCCCGTGATCAAGGGAACTATTCCGCACGAGGTCGAGGGAAAATTTGGTGCCGGGAGGGTCTTGCTCAAACCTGCCTCGCCTGGAACGGGATGTATTGCCGGCGGCGGAGTGCGGGCGGTTCTGGAATCGGCCGGCGTCCGTGACGTATTGACCAAGCAGCTCGGATCACCAAACCCGCACAACGTGGTGAAGGCAACGATGAGAGCCCTCCTCTCGCTGTCGGATGCCCGATCCGTGGCCCGGAGGAGGGGCATGACGTTGAAGGAGTTGTTCCCTCAGAACTAGTGTCGCGTCTCAGAAATAGTTTGAACAATTACCTCGACGATTGGTTTTGCTTGTCAGGGGACACGCCTACCTGTCGGCAGGCAGGGAAAAGGCCGAAAAGAACGGATTTTCACTGATAAGAAACTCAACACAATGGCAGAGATAGCTAAGAAAATCAAAATCACGCAGACCAAGAGTGTGATTGAGCAACTTGAGAATGCCAAGCGGACCATCCGGGCGTTGGGCCTTGGTCGCCCTAATTATTTTGTGATAAAAAACGACACGCCGCAAATCCGCGGAATGATCAACAAAGTCCGCCATCTTGTCCGAGTGGAAGAAGTGTAATCAGAATCGAAGGCAAACATTCGTATGTCTAAG
>JACPLA010000110.1 GCA_016186715.1 Ignavibacteriales bacterium
ATTCCCTTTGGTGTCGCCGGAACACTGCGATACGGTGATTCTCTGTCTATCACCCATCTCCAGGGACAAGGAACCGGTCGTGTGAAAGCCACCGTCGTCAATCCCCTGGCTTCCACAGGCGTTACCTACGAAGTCCACTTTGACTCCGCCACAGGCGGTCTCCTCTGGTCGCTTCAGAATGTCAGTAAGAACAGACTTGTTGTTAGTGGTCAACCCCTGCATTCCGGTCCCGATGGGCCGCCAATCGTCGAAGGCGGAATCAGTCTTTTGGTCTCTGGCTCTCAGACTTCTGATGATGTGTACTCTTATTCCCTTCCACAGCTCGATTCCAGTCTTACGGTCCAAAAAATCAGTGCCGGACGGGTTGGAGTCTTTCCCAATCCCGCCACGGCCGAATCCTATGTAACATTTAACAACCTACCCAAAAAAGTTATCATCGCCATCTACAATCTGGCAGGACATCTTGTGCGAACACTTCGTAAAGACGATCCTTCCCAGTTTCTCCAGTGGAATCTGACCAACGAACACAACCGGCAGGTGGGGAGCGGAATGTACATCTGCCTGGTGGAGATGCCTGAGCTGGATGAGACGAAAATTCTGAAATTAGCTGTTATCCAACCACAACTGTATCCCGGTGTGAGATGATTCGGTTCTTTCATATGTTTTCTCTCCTGCTTTTCGTTTTCTTTTTCGCGGATGCGCAGGAACCCTTGGAGGAGCCTCCGAGGGATTCTGCCACCGCCCTCGTTGCTGATTCGGCATCCTTCTTGCTCTTTCGGTCCGCACACCCATGGACCTCGTACCGATTGGGCAGGGAGGACATCCTCCGCTCGCCTGGACGAACGGCCGAATACCTCCTTCCGCTTCTTCCCGGAGTTGCAGAAGTCGATCAGGCTCTGCACTTCCGCGGCGCCAGAAGTGATGCGGCGTTTTATGGGCTCGAGGGCTTTAACATCACAAGCCCCGTGACCAACCAACCCTTGCTTTCTCTGATTCCCGATGCCATTGACGTCGTGGATGTCCATACGGGCCCTTACGGCGCGGAATTCGGAAGAGCTACGGGGGGACTGGTCTTAAGCCGGATGCGCACCGGCGGAGATTCCCTTCAGTTCTCACTGGACGCACGAACCGATGACTTTGTCAAACCGGGAAATCAGTTGCTCAACACCACCGCGCAGGGATACCGGAATGCCATTCTGACCGTCTCGGGACCGCTTCCCGAAGGAATCCGGTTCTTCGTAGCCGGTCAGCACGAATTCATGCGGAATAACCGGCCGATGTTCTTCGAGCCGTTCCGGTACGATTCTTTGCGCGTCGATCAGTTCGACTCTCGCTATGTGGGCACCCCCGACGACCAGCAGCAGCTTCTCCCCGGACCGGTAACCTTCAGCAGAAACTACGCGTCCGACAGCCGCAACGAGAAGAACACCGTTCAGGGGAACCTTCTGGGCGAATTCTTTGACGTCCGGTTGCAGGTGCTTGGGAGTTATTCATTCGAAGAAGCCCGGCAACAAGACTGGCCGACAGTTCTCCAGAGCTACTACCGCCAGAACCGTGCCATGATCATGAAGAAAAGCACTTCCTTCTTTGGCGCAAAGGCAACCTATGACCTGTTGCCGTTTCTTTCGACGACACTTTCATTCGGCCTGACCCGTCGCTCCTCGGCTCTCACTGATCCGGACTTTGGCGAGGAATGGCGGCTCTTTACCGACAGCATTGCCAATGCGGAACGAGGATACACCGAATTCCGGCGGCGCTACGCAGGCCCGTTCTCCTATTCCACCATTTATGCCTTTACCTTTGATCACCCGCATTCACCGAATAACCGATTCGAAAAGACTTCTGACAATTCCGATCAGCTTTCTCTTACTGCAGAAGCACACATCTCTGAAACGTGGTCCCTTCTTGGCGGCGCACAGGCAGAATGGTGGACGTTGAGGCGGTATTCCATTAGTTCGATTCAGGGAATAATGGAGTATCTCTACGGTATCGACGGAACAACCCCGCGGACGTTTTTGAGCGACCTGGAACGACGCGTGAGCTTGATGCGAACCTACACGGGAGGAGTGTCGAACTTTGGTTACGATGTTGACGGAAACGAAACCGATGGGGGATTCGACAAGCCGCGCACACCGGCATTCTCTTCCGCGTTTCTCCAGTCATCCTGGCGATCGCCGGAATATGAAGTGACCATCGGCCTGCGGCATGAGCGGTAAACCACACGACGTCTTCCTGCCGAGATTCGCCCTTTCCGTCGTCCCCTCGGATCGGTCGAGGCTGTACTTCAGCGCCGGAGCATTCGCACAGTACGTTCCGCTGCAGTCGGTGCTTGTGACCTCACGGGAACTCAGTCCTTGGTACACATCTGTCTTTTCCGCCCGGACCGGCCCTCTCTCCGGCCATCTCCTCAAGCCGGAACGGTCAACGCTGTTCGAAGCGGGGTACACAGTCTCCTCCGACAATAATGTTTGGACGCTGGCACTCAGGGCCCATCACAAGAGAATGACCGGTTTGGCCCAAATGGCCTGGGAAGACACGATCTCTGCGCAGTGGCTGGTGTTCAAGAACGATGGTGAGGCCACGGTGCAGGGACTCGAAGTCAACCTGCTCCTTCAACCGGACCGGAGATTTTCCGCGGTCCTGAGCTACACGCTCTCGTCGGTCCGCGGGACTTCCACCACGGCCCGGGAGCCGTGGGGACAACTGGCGATTTCGAATCCCACGGTCCTTGAAGAGATCCTTTCGCCGTTGGGTTACGACCAGACCCACCGCGGTTTTCTGATGCTCGACATTCGCTTTGGCCGGGAAGACGGGGCGGTGCTGGATGGCCTTCGCATTGCGCCGATTTTTTCGTTCCACAGCGGCCACCGTTACACGCTCGAGCATGAACCGACGTTCCTTGGCGCTTCCACGGTGTGGCTGGCCGGGGTTCGAAGTTTACTTGATCCGCGTGCGGTCGATCCTATGGAATTGCCCAACGAATCTTCAACCCCCTGGTATTTCAATGCTGATCTTCGAGTCGAGAAAACGCTTTTGAGCGAACCGGTGCGCGCGATGATCGCCGTTGACGTGTTGAATCTGTTCAATCGGAGACATGTCATCAACGTGTATCCGACGAGCGGAACAGCGACGGATACGTGGCTGGCTTCTCCGATTGGAGATAATTTCGCGTCAATTCCGGGATTTGCGGATGCTTACACGACGTTCAATGTCCAAAACCGTTGGGCTTACATGAGGGCGACAGGAAACGATATCTATGGAACGCCTCGCCAGATCCGAATCGGGCTTGTAGTGGAGATGTGAGATGAAGAGACCAATGATGCGAATACTCATTGTCTCGATCATGGTCGTTGCTGCGTTGACTCGAACCAACGCTCAGCAGGAACGGAAGATCAAACCGCCCAACCAATCCGTCGGGAAGACCTCGCAAACCACCCTCGCCGCGATCCTCAACATCAACAACTTCACAATCTGGCAGCAGGCACACGGGCGGGGAGCATACCCGCCGAACAATGCTGGAGACGGGGGTGTTTATCCGAGGGGAACCCGGTGGGTGATTTTTGCCGACGGGTTTGTCTGGGCGGCCAAGGCGTATGTCGATCCCGCTCACACGATCGCCGCTCCTGTGCAGCTTATACGGGTGGGAGGAAGTACCTACAATGTCGGAAACGAAGTTGGATGGATTGAAGGAGAGGGACCAAATGCACGGGGAATTGGTCCAGCCGATCCCAGAGCACGCATTTACCGGATCAGGCGCGATTGGACCACGATGTCGAAAGATGAACTGAGAAGAGATGCAGCTGAAAATAACTTGATTCCTTTGAACGATGTCACTGAGGCAGATTGGGACGAATGGCCTGTCGAGCATGGCGCTCCATACATTGAACGGAACGGGATCCCGGGCTATCAGAAGCCTCCAACCCCTTCCCCACCCTCCTTCACTCCAGACATGCTTATCACTAAGAGCTTCGACGAGCCGGGGATTGCCGGACCGGAGACCGACTTTACCGCCGATCAGGTCATCTGGTGCGCGTTCAATGATCTCAATCGGGGAAACCTGATTGGCTTCACCGGCTCAGAGCCAATAGGGCTCGAGCTGCAGATGACGCTCTGGGGCTACAAACAACACGGTGCTATGGGGGAGATGTATTTCAAGAGGCTTTTGCTGATCAACAAAGGTGGAGCCGATATCAGCGGGGGAGAAAAAGGCTTTCTCTGGCTCGACAGCATGTTTGTCGGAATGTGGTCTGATCCGGATATTGGCTATTTTGGTGACGATCTAGTGGGATGTGATTCGGTCTTGGGAATAGGTTATGCATACACTGGTCGTACAACCGATGCAGAATTCGATAAATTTCTGCTCCCTCCTCCGGCTGCCGGCTATGCCTACTTACAAGGGGGTCTTGTGCCTTCAGAGGGCGACACAGCAATATTTGACCTGAAGCCGCGTGCGGGTTACCGAAATCTTCCGATGACCTCATTTGCTCTTCCCGTTTTTGCCACACAAGCTGACTATCCTTATGGAGTGGAGTTGAGCCGCCGATGGTGGCGAGTGTTACAGGGTTATGTGCCTGATCCGTCCGGAAGCCCCTGGCGGCTCTTTCCGCATCCTCCGGGATTTCCAATCACGAAGTTTCCTTTTTCTGGCAATCCTGTCACAGGTACCGGTTTCATTGACGGCCTCGGCACTGATTATTCACCTCCGCCGGGTGACAGAAGGCTTCTTGTCAACACCGGCCCGTTCCAACTCGCCCCGCTTGATACCCAGGAAGTCGTCGTTGCCGTGGTGGGCGGAATGGGTTCCGACCGGCTCTCCAGCATTACTGTGATGAAGGCCAACGTCCAGGTGGCACACCTTGCCTATCAGAGCCTGTTTACTACTCCCAGAGCTCCACGAGCCCCCCGGGTCATGGCCGTTGAACTTGACGGTCAGATCATTCTGGAATGGGGATCGAATCC
>JACPLA010000002.1 GCA_016186715.1 Ignavibacteriales bacterium
AGGAGTAGGCAGAAGGCAGTAGGGAGTCCGCCTACGCCAAAGAGGCTTTGGCGGATAAATAAGGAGAAGGCAGTAAGTCCGCTAAGGGCGCCAGCCCGCCTCACTGAATCTAAAGAGGCTGGCGGGCCTGCCCCCCGAAGGGCGGTTCGGCCCGCAGGCGGGGATGCGCCCAAAAGATGGCGCACAAGTGCGCCTTTGACGCAGAGTAAGAATGACCGAAGGCGATTGGGAGGTATGGGCCTGAGTGAGCGCATGATAGTGCCCAAGGTCAATCTCACGATTTCAATATTGCCAATCAATCGCGAAAACCGCGATCCCTGTGTCACGAAAATCGCCTGGATTTTGAGCTCAGGAGGGGAGCTCCTTCGCAACTAGGAATGCTGTGCGCCCCGATGTACGCACCTCCCCTCAACTGTCCACGATTCTGACCATCTTCTCCAATCTTTCTCCAAAAGCCCCACTTTTTTCGCTCAAAAACACCCCCTTCCCGAAACGCCTGCGGCACCGAAATTGTTATGTACTGTAATAGTTCGATCAACTTCCAGGTGATGTCATGAAATCAACGTTTAGATTTATCCCTCTGGCGATCACTCTCGGCGCGGCCGGGACACTCTTTTCTGGATGCTACACCCAGTTGGCTACCGTGAAAGACGAGGGATATCGCTCGGGCGGGTATTACGAAAGGGAATATTACGAGGAAGACGACTCGACGATGGCAGAGGGGTATGAAGATGAGGCGAATCGTCCCCAGCCCCGGTACATCACGACATTTCAGTACTACTATCCCTGGCACTACTCCTTCTATTGGGGCGCTTACGACCCATGGTATTGGGACACCTATGTCTACAGTCCCTGGTTCTATGATCCCTGGTACTATTATCCGTGGCACTTCCCGTCTTACTACTCGTACCGGTATCGTTCTCCGGGATATTTCTATTATCGCAACTTCGGATATTCACCCGGTTACTACACCTACTATCAGCCTTACATCATCTATGACGGACGGTCGACCTACACCCGTCGCGAGTCTGGGTACAATAGAACGGCAACATCCCGTGACCGTTATGGACGCGGAAGTTCCTATGGAACAACGGGCACTCAACTTCCCACTGCAAGTCGCTCTGCGACGACCAGGAGTTCGGGGACTTCACGCGGAAATGCGACCGCTTCAAGAAATCGGAGCACAGAAACGAATTCCGGACGGGGATCATCGACGGGAGAGGTGCGATCCCGGGGAACATCGCCCCAACGCGGGTCTTCGACGACGCGTAGCAGCTCAGGAACCGAACGGAAAAAATCTTCGGGAACGAGTTCAACCAGGAGCAGCGGATCGAGCAGAAGTTCAGGCAGTCGGGGCCAGCAGTCGTATTCAAGCCCGTCCCGGTCTTCGTCTCCTCCTCCGTCCTCCTACAGTCCGCCTTCCTCTTCGCGCGGAAGCGGCTCCGGAACCAGTTCCGGGCGGAGTTCCGGAGGCAGTTCGAGCGGAGGATCCAACCGGAGCTCCGGCTCGAGTCGCGGAAACCGATAACCTTCAGAGAAACAGGTGAAGTAACATGAAACCGGTCATGAGAATTTCAATCCTGGGGTTGCTCCTGGCGGGAGTCGCTTCAACAGGAAGCGCGCAGTTTGCCGAAGATGTTCTTCGTTTCTCTCAGTTCGGACTCGGCGTCGGAGGGCGGACTCTTGGGATGGGAACCGCCTCAGTCGGAGTCGCGGACGACTACTCGGCCCTCTTCTGGAACCCCGCCGGACTCGCGCAGATGCGGAACTATGAGTTTTCTGCAGGTATATCCTATCATGGATACAACAACAGTACCCAGTTTCTGGGATCGAAAACGGCTTCTTCTGACGATGTGATTAATCTGAATAATCTCGGCATCGTCTATCCTGTTCCCACAGTGCGCGGAAGCCTGACCTTCGCCTTCGGTTTCAACCGCGTTGCCAACTACACGACCAACGCCGAATTCTCGGGATACAACTCCGCCAGTTCCATCATCCCCACCCTCATGCCCGACGTCAACCTCTATGCAATGTCGCAGAGCGAGCTGAAGGATTTTCTCGACAATAATATTCCGTACCAGCTTTTCCTTGCCGATACCGCCAACGGACGTTTGGTCACGAATCTTCTGGGGAATGTCGAACAGAGCGTCAGAGTTCGGGAGGGGGGCGGAATGAACCATTGGTCGTTTGGCGGGGCTCTCGATGTGGCCAAGGACTTTTCGCTGGGCGCGTCGGTCAGTGTCGTTTCGGGTTCCTATTCCTACATCAGAGAATACCAGGAATCGGATGTGAACAACGTTTACCAGAAGAGCCCGGGGGACACGTTCGGAGAGTTCGATCACTTCCGCCTGACCAGTACCATCAACAGCAGCATCACGGGTTTCAACGCGCTCTTTGGCCTGATGTACAGAAAGCAGGGGTTGTACCGGATCGGATTCACCGTCCGGACTCCAACGTACTATACGATTGACGAAACCTTCAGCGACGAGGCACGCAGCCGGTTCGATCCCAACGAAGTTCCCCCGGCTTCGACCCTCATCGACGAGTACGACATCGCTTTTGACGGCAGGACGGAGTACAAGGTCATCACGCCCCTGAAGCTGACGCTTGGTGCGTCTCTGCAGCTTCGTGACTGGCTCGTCCTGAGCGGGGATGCCGAATACACCGACTGGAGAGAAATGAAGTTCGACACGCCCAACGCGGATCTGGAGTCGGAAAACCGCTTGATCCAGACCCTGTACCGGCCGACTGTGAACTTGCGGGGCGGCGCCGAGGTGACTCTGTGGGAATACGGTGTCAAGCTCCGCGGAGGAATCGCGCTCAATCCGTCTCCCTACGAGGGTGATCCGCCGGAATTCAACCAGTTCTATTATACAGCCGGTGCCGGACTACAGCTTGACAAAGATGTCTGGCTGAACGCCGGATATGCGCTTGGCAACTGGAAGACATTCCGCGACAACTACTTTGGCGGGAGCTTCCCTCCATCAAGAACGAGCGAGAACATTACAACGAACAGTGTCAACGTGACGCTCTCGGTGCGATTCTGAAGTCTCATTCATTGAAGCAATCTCCGATGCTCAACCCCCGAAGTTGTTGAATCCCCTTCCAAGATTCTTTACATTGAGTCCGTTTTGAAGCTCAAAAACGGACTCTTTTTTTTATGCGCCCCCGCACACGTATCCTGATCGGTCTCGGTTTCACAGTCCTCGCCGTCGGCGTAGCGGGATTGATCCTTGCTTACTTCCTTGCTACGAGATCTTTTCCGCAAACGAAGGGAACTCTTGATATTGCGGGATTGGAAAAGGCCGTACGCGTGTATCGGGATGTGTTTGGAGTACCGCACATTATTGCAGAAACGGACCACGACGCTTTTGTGGCCGCAGGATTTGTCCAGGCCCAGGACCGGTTCTGGCAAATGGAGTTCATCCGCCGCGCAGGGATGGGGAGATTGGCGGAGGTTCTGGGGCTCCCAGCCCTCAGAACGGACAGGCTGTTTCGAACTCTTGGATTAGCGCGGTTGGCTGATGAGATTGTGCAAACGCTGGACTTGGAAACCCGAAGCGCTCTGGAAGCGTACGCACGAGGCGTGAACGCATACATCGCCGAGCATAAAGGGAAATATCCTGTCGAATTCGACATCCTGGGTTATGAGCCGGAACCGTGGACCGTGCAGAATACGATTCTCCTGGGGAAACTGATGGCATGGGAGTTGAACTACTCCCGATGGATTGACATCACCTACGGCTATATTGTCGAACGGTTGGGGGAGCAGCCGGCGAGGGAATTGTATCCTGATTGGCCCGAAGACGGTCCCATCATTGTTCCGGAGGAGCTGCGCGGAAAGAGAATCGCGTATCTGGGAAAGCAGCTGCTCGAGGCCGATCAAGAGTTCCGATCCCTTCTGGGGGATGCGGCTTTCGGGTCGGGGAGTAATTCCTGGGTGATCTCCGCATCAAGGTCCGTCACGGGACGACCGGTTTTAGCGAACGACCCCCACCTAATCCTGGCCGCGCCGGCGCGCTGGTATGAGATGCATCTCGTTGCACCCGGATTTGACGTCATTGGCGCCTCGCTGGCCGGCAATCCTTTCATTATCATCGGTCGGAACCGCCGCATTGCATGGGGAATTACCGCCGCCATGATTGACGACCAGGATTTCTACGTGGAAGAAGCGGACTCGGTGGAACATCCGACACGGTACCGGTTCAAGAACCAATGGCTGCCGATCGAGCAACATGTCGATACCATTCTTATCAAAAACGACCTTCCCGTCATTCTGACGTCGTACCGTACTCACCGCGGGCCGGTGGTGAATCGGATTGAACCGGCCGCGGAGCTTTCGCGGCATCTTCTCTCTATGCGCTGGGTCGCGCACGAAATTTCCAATGAAGCCCGGACATTCATGCTTCTCAATCGGGCCGGTTCGTGGAACGAATTCCGGGAGGCGCTGAAGTCGTTTGCCGCTCCTTCCCAGAACTTTGTGTATGCCGACGTCGATGGAAATATCGGCTATATCACGGTTGGCAAAATTCCGAACAGACCGGTAGAAGGCTTTGCCTCCCCTTATCCGGGTTGGACGGATCAGTACGACTGGAATGGGTTTGTTCCGTTTGATGAGCACCCACAGGTCTTCAATCCCGCCGACGGGTTCATCGCAACCGCAAACAACAGGATTGCTCCGTCCTCGTATCCGAAGTATCTCTCCCATCAATGGGAACCGGCCTGGAGAGCGACCCGAATTGTTGAAGTCTTGCGGCACAACGAGAAAATGACTCTCGAAGATCATCAGCGGCTTCAGCTTGATCTCCTTTCCCCTCATGCCAGAATATTGGTTCCGACCATTCTGGCGGCGTTTGATGGAATCGAGATCCAGGACCCGGACATGAGATCGGCGCTTAATTACTTTCGAAACTGGAATTTCATCATGAGGGGGGAAGACGTAACGACGTCGCTGTTCCAGGCGTTTCTCGTGAAAGCCATCCGCAACACTTTTGCGGATGAACTGGGCCCTTCCGTTGCACGGTTGTACGACACCCTCGCAACCAAACCGCTGACCGCTCTGACGGAACTTCTTCAAATGGATTCATCCGTCTGGTTCGATGATGTGACA
>JACPLA010000006.1 GCA_016186715.1 Ignavibacteriales bacterium
GGACCTTGTTCAAAGTATCTTTGCGGGAAAGGGAAAGACCCAGGAGGATGAGTTTTAGCTAAACCTTTTCATGCGCTTCCGCTATTCTCAATGGACCCCCGAATCATTGACCGACGAGCAGCGACTCCGTTCGTTGATGTCGCTCTTTAGTTACCTGCTCATTCAATCGAGCGGCGACGTGGAAGAAGCAATGGAGTGGCTTCGGCAGATTGCGGAGCAATACGGCCTCTTTGACGAGACGATGACCATGGAGGATCTCATCAACAAGCTCAAGGAGATGGGAATCATTGAAGAAGTCAAAGACATGCCGGTGCTGACGACGAAAGGCGTTCAGCAAATCCGCCAGGACGCGCTCCGCCAGATTTTTACGTCGCTGAAAAAGGCCCCGGACGGCATGCATGAGACACCTTTCACCGGAACGGGGGTTGAGCGCCTGAGTGAAACGAAGAAATGGGTTTTTGGAGATCATCCGACAAACGTGGACCTCACTTCGACGTTGACAAATGCGTTCCGACGGGACGGCATTGAGCATTTTTCCCTTCACGAAGACGACCTGGAGGTGTATGAAACAGAGCATCAGACGAGCTGCGCGACAATCCTTATGCTCGACATCAGTCACAGCATGATCCTGTACGGCGAGGACCGGATCACCCCCGCCAAACAAGTTGCCCTTGCGTTGGCGGAACTGATCCGAACGAAGTTCCCAAAGGACTACCTTGAACTTCTTGTCTTCGGCGATGACGCCAGGATTGTCAACCTTAACGAGCTTCCCTTTCTGAATGTTGGTCCGTATCACACAAACACACGGGCCGGTTTGCAACTGGCCCGGAGTCTGCTCCGACGGCGAGGATCCCCAAACAAACAAGTCTTCATGGTTACCGATGGGAAGCCGTCGGCCATGTTCGACGATGCGGGAAGATTATACAAGAACTCCTTCGGTCTCGATCCCCGGATCGTCAACAAGACGCTCGACGAGGCCGTGCAGTGCAGAAGGGAGAAGATCACTGTCAGCACCTTCATGGTGGCCCGGGATCCCTATCTGATCAATTTCGTCGAGGAATTCACGAAAGCGAACCAGGGTCGCGCGTACTATGCGTCGCTGAACAACCTTGGCGAGTTCATCTTCGTCGACTACATCCGCAACCGCCGCAAACGGTACAGCACTCGCTAAACCCCTTCAAAGACACACCGTCTCTGCTTCGCTGCCTCTGCCCTCCTCTGACCCTCGTTCACCTTGACCTTCCTCCCCGGTTTGCTCCGCGTTGAAGTGGAGGACTGGAAAAGAATGAAGCGAGAGGTCGTTCCTTCACAGGTTGAGACAAAAAACTTCTTTGTGGACGGTTTTTTTTGTATACTAGGGCAATCGCCCCACAAGGAAGGAACCCCTTGATCATGGCCAAGCGTACCCGCAGCGGGCCGTTGCAGGTAGTGCGGAAGGCTCCGAAACCCCTTACAGAATTCACCGCAACCATTCCTGTCGCCTATGTCGAACTCGAACTGAAGAAAAAAGGATCGGCATTTGTTGAACGAGTTGTAGAATGGAACAAGACAGCGGAAGTCGTCACAGGATTGAAGCGCCGACAGATGATCGGAAAATCCGTGAACGATTTTTTCCCCAACAGCATCAATCCCCCGGTGCTTCGACGACTCGTCCGGGTGTTCAATTCCGGCAAGTCCGCCACGCTTCACAACGTTCATCTCCGGTCCGGTGAGAAATCTCTTCCCATGACGGTCGCGGCCTGGAAGGTTACCCGCGGCGTCGGCCTTCTCCTCTCGTCTCACAGCGAAACGATTACGAACGAGGACGATTTTTCCGAATCCGTTTCAATCCTCGACAGCATTACCGATGCGTTTTTTCTCCTGGACGGAGAGTGGCGCTTCGCTTATCTGAGCCCGAAATCCACTCAATTCCTGACCAAGTTAAACCTTTCGAAAGAGGAGTTACTGGGAAAGAATATCTGGGAAATCATTCCGGATGTACGAGGGACGGCCGGAGAGGCAGCCTTCCATCGCGCGATGAGGGAACGGACGACGCTGGAATTTGAAGAATTCTACAAGCCCCTGAACATCTGGTTTGAAGTCCATGTTCATCCGATCGCCAACGGCCTTTCCGTCTATGTGAAGGATATTTCACGCCGAAAGCTTGCCGAGAGCGCGTTCCTGAAGCTCTCCAACGCCGTCGAACAATCGGCCGATGCCGTGCTCATCACGAACCCCGCCGGGCACATCGAATATGTAAACCCGGCCTTCGAAGAAATCACAGGATACCGTCGTTCTGAAGCTCTCGGAAAAACGCCTCAGATTCTCGGGTCGAACCAGGAGGACGTGGAGTTTTCGCACCTCTGGCACCAGGTTCAATCGGGTGAAACGTTCCGTGCCACCGTCGTCAACAGAAAGAAATCAGGAGATCTCTATTACGCCGATGAGACCATCACTCCCGTCCGTGATTCCCACGGCGCCATCACGCACTTTGTCGCGACGCTCAGGGACATCACGGAACGTAAGCGGACAGAAGAACGATTTCGGGCCCTGATCGAGCGGAGTTCCGACGGGATCGCCTTGTTGAACGAGGACGGCACGATCCGGTACACGGGACCCTCGACCGGTCGCATCCTTGGATATGAGAAGGAAGACTTTACGGGGCGGCTGGCCTTTGAATTCATTCACCAGGACGACCGGGTGAATACCGAACGGACCTTCCATGAGCTCATCAAGTCTCCGGGAGGGATTGTTTCCCTCGAATACCGGCTGAAGCACAACGACGGCACATGGAAATGGATCGAGGCCACGGCCAACAATCTTCTGGAAGAGCCGAACGTTCAGGCCGTCGTGGTGAACTACCGTGATATCAGCGACCGGAAGCATATCGAAGGAGCCTTGAAGAAGTCGGAGATTGAGTACCGAAATCTCTTTGATCGTGCCAATGACGCCATTTTCATTTTCGAACCTCACGGCGAGGTGATCCTAGAGGCCAACGACAAAGCATGCGAGTTGTACGGTTTTTCAAAGGACGAGCTTGTCGGAATGAGCCTGAAAAACCTCACAAAGGACATCAGCCGCGGAGAGTCGGAAATCAAGGAACTTCTCCGCCATCAGCAATCGCGGAACTTCGAAACGGTCCACTTCAACAAGAAGGGAGAACCGATGGAGATGCTCGTCAACTCTTCCGTGGTGGAGTATGCGGGAAGAACCGCGATCATGAGCATCATTCGTGACATTTCGGAGATCAAGCGGCTGGAGCATCAGCTTCGTCAGGCCCAAAAAATGGAGAGCATGGGAACCCTTGCGGGAGGCGTTGCGCACGATTTCAATAATATTCTAAGCATCATTCTCGGGTACACGTCGCTCATCAAGCGGGGCAGAATCGACGGCGAAAAGTTCGACGACGGCGTCGATACGATTATCAAGGCGGCGCAGCGGGGTGCCACGCTCGTCAGGCAGATCCTGACATTTGCCCGGAAGACAGATATTGTCTTCGAATCGGTTAAACTGAACGAGCTGGTCATCGATCTTACAAAGCTTCTCCGCGAGACATTCCCGCGCACCATTACCTTCGACCTCCGGCTCGACCCCGCCGTCCCTCCGATTGTTGCCGACACCAACCAGCTCCATCAGGTCTTCATGAATCTTTGCGTGAACGCCCGGGATGCGATATCCGACGCGGGAACCATCACCATTGAAACCAGTATGATTCACGGCCTCATGTTGCAGGACCAATTCAGGGATGTACGGGAAAGCGAATATGTCCATGTTGTCGTGAGAGATTCCGGGACGGGCATGGATGAGCAGACCCGCAGCCGGATTTTCGAACCCTTCTTCACTACAAAGCGGCAGGGCCAGGGGACGGGGTTGGGGCTTGCCGTGGTGTACGGTATTGTCAACAACCACGGCGGGTTCATTGATGTCGAGAGCAAGGTCGGAAAAGGGACCACGTTTCATCTTTACTTCCCCGTCCAAATGAGGAGCCTTGAACCCCTTCGCGCCGGCACAGGCGGAGCAGAGGATATTCCCGGCGGCTCGGAGACCATCCTGGTCGTCGAAGACGAGCAAATGCTTCAATCGCTCGTCAAAGAGTTGCTGGAGACCCACGGGTACAGGGTCCTTACGGCGCACGATGGCGTGGAAGCAGTCGACACTTTTTCAAGGCTCAAGGACGAAATCGATCTGGTTCTGACAGACATCGGGCTTCCCAAGCTGAGCGGATGGGACGTCTGCCGGAGAATCATCGCGACAAAGCCGGAGGCAAAGGTTATTCTCGCGAGCGGCTATATTGACCCCACGGTGAAATCGGAACTAAAGGATTCACGAGCAAAGGAATACATTCACAAACCGTACCTGCCGGAGGATGTTCTGAGAAGAGTCCGGAACGTTCTTGACGCGCCGTGATTCACGAGGCGGGATCTGTTAGTTTCTTTGCCGCACTGTCTTCGCATTCATCGATACCTCTCGAAAGACACGTCCGGACCCTCTCCGCTCGTTTCTTGAGTTTCACTCAATTTTTCCCCATTTTTTGTCGATCGGAACGCTGAGCCGTTCAGCAACATTCACTTCTTAAGATGACGAAGGACGAATGCTTCTCATTTTCCCGTCCATTGAGATCCAAAAAGGCGAGTGCGTGAATCTGGTGCATGGAGACCCCGGATCGGAACACGTCTACTCTGTTGATCCGGTTCAAATGGCCGTTCTCTGGAGAGGAGAGAACGCCAAGACTCTCCATATCATCGATCTCGATGGTGTCCAGCACGGCACAATCCGAAATATCGACCTCATCAAGAAAATCGTTCAGGCCGTCGATCTTCCGATCCAGGTGGGCGGGGGTATCCGGAAATTCGAAGACATCCGGGCATTGTTTGACATCGGAGTCTACCGGGTCTTCGTGGGGACCGCCGCAGCGGAAACACCTGCCCTTGTTGAGAAAGTGATCAGAGAATACGGATCGCGCAAAATGGCAATTAGCATTGAATCTTTCCAGGGAAAAGTTCGGGTGAGCGGCGGAAAGAAAGAGCTGAATATTTCCCCGGTGGATTTTGCCCTCAGCTTGAAAAAACTCGGCGTAAGTCGAGCCCTGTTTTCGGTCATTGACGCTGACGGGAAGACAAAGAAACTGGATCTGGATGCCTTGCGGGAAATCGCCGAAACGACGGGACTCAGGATTACCGCACAGGGAGGCGTCCGCAACTATCAGGATCTGATTCGGCTTCAGGAGCTTGAGAAAATCGGAGTCGATTCGGTGGTGATTGGAAAACCCTTGTACGACAACCAATTTCCGTGCCAGCGTCTCTGGCGTCTGAACGAAAAGGACCTGAAAGACCTGGGTCCCACCAGACGAATGTGACATTATGAAGATTACTGTTATCGGGCATTTGTGTCTGGACACGATCCACCTCCCCGGTGCACGCAGCGGCGAGGGAGGGGAAAGAGAACTGGGCGGAATTATTTTTGCCGTCGGGACACTGGCCAATCTCGCCGGCCCGGACGATCTCATCATACCTGTGTTTGGGGTCGGCACGTCGGATCATGAACGGCTCCAGGCCTGGGTGTCAAAGTATCCTCAAGTCGATCCCTCCGGAATCTTTCTCCTCGACGGCCCGACAAACGAAGTACATCTTTTTTATGAGGACAACGGAACGGCAAGGACCGAGTGCTCCGCGCACCTTTCGCAGCCGATTCCATTCGAACGAATCAAGCCTCACCTGAATACCGATGCCGTGCTGATCAATATGATTTCCGGCTTCGACATCACGATCGAGACCCTTGACCGTATTCGGATGGAGGTACGGGACCGTGGAACGCCGATCCATTTCGACTTTCACTCGCTGACGCTCGGAGTGGATCCTCAGTCCAGGAGGTTCCGGCGCGCATTGCCGGACTGGCGACGATGGTGTTTCATGCTTCATTCGATCCAGGTCAGTGAAGAAGAGTCCTCCGGACTCTCCGCGGAACGGTACGACGAGGCGACATTTATCAACCAACTCATGCCCCTGATGGTCCATACTCTGATTATCACGCGGGGAGCTCGGGGGGCGACTGTTGTTCAACAGATGCACAAAAAGCTCACGCGCAGGGAGATCCCTGGAATCGAAACCTCTGAGTTTCTTGATCCGACCGGATGCGGCGATGTTTTTGGCGCGGCCTATGTTTTCAAGTACCTCCAAACGCATGATTCCTTCAAAGCCGCCGAGTTTGCGAACCGGATTGCGGCTTTCAACTCCACCCGGTCCGGCACACAGGCCCTGGACCATCTTCCCCAATTCATCAAAACGCTTGAAATCGAACAGGCATGATTGTGGATACTTGGTGGCGCGTCGGGTGAGTATTTTGCCGTCCCTGAAACCGATTTTTCATTTTCCCGTCATTTCACCATCGTGGCACTAAAAGAACAAATCGAATTTCATTTCAGCCAGGACTCAAAGAGTCTTGACCGCGCCGGTGCGCTACGAGCGTTTCATGAATTGAAATTTTTTCTGAATGGTGGGGAAGTCCGTGCAGCCTATCGCTCTTCCGACTCGCCGTCCGGCTGGGTCGTCAACGACTGGGTGAAAAAAGGAATCCTCCTTGGTTTTCGTCTTGGTGAGCTCACCGACCTTTCCATCAACGATCAGTTTCAATTCTTTGACAAGAGTACGTACCCTTTGAAGCGACTATCCACAGACCACCAGGTCCGGTTGGCCCCCGGGGGATCAAGCATACGGGACGGGGCGTTTGTCGGAAGAAACGTGGTGATCATGCCTCCGGCCTACATTAATGTGGGAGCGTTCGTGGACGAAGGAACGATGATTGATTCGCACGCCCTGGTGGGATCCTGCGCGCAAATCGGAAAGCGAGTCCATATCAGCGCTGCCGCGCAAATTGGCGGAGTGCTCGAGCCTGTCGACGCGTTTCCTGTCATCATCGAGGACGACGTCCTGGTTTGCGGGAACTGCGGAATTTATGAGGGCACAATCGTAAAGCGTCGCGCGGTCCTTGGTTCAGGTGTTATTCTCACCGGCTCCACTCCCGTCTACGACCTGGCGAAATCGGGGGTCTACCGTAAGAAGTCGGACAAACCGCTGGTCATTCCGGAAGGAGCGGTGGTGGTACCGGGATCCCGGGCGATCGACTCGCCATTTGCCAAGAAACACGGACTCTCTGTGGCCGCGCCGGTCATCATCAAATATCGCGACGAAGGCACCGACGCCGCCACAGCGTTGGAAGAAAGTCTTCGATGAAACGGATCCTGATCTGTGGAAGCAACGGCCTCCTGGGGCAGCGCCTCGCCATTATGCTGAGCAGCCGAACCGAGTATGAAGTGCTCAATACGTCTCATCACCGCTCCTTTGTGTTCGATCATCAGTTGTTCGACTACACCCAGCTCGACCTGACGCGCAAGAGCGACGTCAAGAGTCTCGTTTCCAGCTTTCAGCCGGATGTGATCATGAATGCAGCCGGAGCAACAAACGTCGATTGGTGCGAAAATCACCGGGAAGAGGCATGGAACGTCAATGTGCTTGGTGTGGAGCACCTGCTCGAAGCAGCACGGAAAGTGAAGGCAAAACTGATCCATGTCTCAACCGATTATGTGTTTGACGGCAAGACGGGAGACTACGCCGAACACGACAAGCCAAATCCGATCAACTACTACGGTAAAACCAAACTCGCCGGCGAGAACGCGATCCGGATTTCCGAGATCAATCATGCCATCGCCCGCACGATCGTCGTGTACGGACACGGAATCAACGTCCGAAAAAACTTCGCCCTTTGGGTCATTGAAAACCTGAAGAATAACCAGGCAATCCGGTGTGTCGACGATCAGATCAGCAATCCCACCTATGTCGGCGATGTGGCATTCGGCATTATTAAGATTGCAGAGCTCGACAGATCGGGAGTCTATCATATTGGCGGAAGTGAACGAATCAGCCGGTATGATTTCGCCCTCCGCATCGCCAAGGTGTTCCGACTTGAAACGTCGATGATCCAAAGGATCAAGACCTGGGATCTCAATCAGGCAGCTCTCCGGCCCATGAACACAACACTTATTACATTGAAGGCGGAAACAGAACTGGGTTTGAAACCGGTCGACATTACCCAGGGCGTAACCCTGCTCAAACGGGAACTTCAGACGACACGAAAGAACTAAAATGACGGAAATTGTCCTCGCATTGATAGGCGGGTTGACCCTCGGCACAGTGCACGCGTTCGATGCCGACCACATGACCGCCGTGACCGCATTCGCCAGCACACAAGCGGGTGTAAAAAGGGGTGCAATGTTTGGCCTCGTGTGGGGATTGGGTCACAGCACAACGCTGGTGATCCTCGGAGCCGCTTCGGTCGCGTTCAAGTTCGTGATACCCCCGATCATGGTTTCTGTGGCGGAGCTTTCGGTCGGCCTCCTGTTAGTGGCAATCGGCGTTTGGGTACTCTGCGACGTCTTTCATCGGAAAAAGATCCATTTGCATAAACACTCACACGACGGCGTGGAGCATGCTCACTTTCACTCCCATCGACTCGACAACGAACACCGGCACAAACATTCGCTCTTCCTTGTCGGAGCAACCCACGGATTTGCGGGAACGGCCTCGGTCATGGTTGTGATACCGATTGCCATGACCCAATCGCTCCTGACTGCCGTCCTGTATTTCCTCTGCTTCAGCATTGGAACAATCGGAGCCATGGCATTGTTTGCCTCTTTCCTTGGAGCGGTCACCCGACGAGCCGGCACGACCCGGGTTCTCCCCTGGCTTCAGGGAACTGCAGGGATTGCCAGTGTGTGCATGGGCCTCGTTTGGCTTGGTGAGTTCCTATGGTAGCCAGAAAATCTTTCGTCCTCGTCGCGGGGCTCCTGGCTTCTTTACTCGCGGGCTGCTCTACGGCCCGGCATGATCGGTCCGCCCCGTTCCTGCGTGTCATGACCTTCAACATCCATCATGGTGAAGGCACCGATGGCAGGGTCGACCTGAAGCGCATCGCCCGGGTGATCAGAGACTCACGGGCCGACGTAGTCGCTTTACAGGAGGTGGACCGCGGGGTGGAGCGTACGGAGCGTGTGGATATCATGACGGAATTGTCCGACCTGACCGGAATGGCCTACGCATTCGGCAAAAATATCGACTACCAGGGCGGACTGTACGGAAATGGATTCCTCACCAGGTTCCCGATCCTTGAGGAGCGAAATCATCATTATGCAATGATTCGGGCCAATGAACAGCGAGGAGCTCTTGTCATGGTGCTCGATGTCCGTGGAACCGAGGTTCTCGTTCTCAATACTCATCTCGACTATCGGGAAGACGATATCGAACGACTCCAGAATGTCAAAGAGATAACGACATTGCTCGCTTCCCGCGGAACCCGGCCGGCGATTGTGTTCGGGGATTTCAATGACCTCCCCGGCAGCGGGACTCACACGTCGTTGAAGGATGGACTTCTTGATACGTGGGAAAAGTCGGGACAGGGAGACGGATACACATACCCGAGCGGAAGTCCCTTCAAACGCATCGATTACATTTTTGTCACACGTATCGACAATCAATCGCCGGGTCTCGTTCCGCTCTCGTCCCGGGTGCTTGCTTCTGATGCATCGGATCATCTTCCCTTGCTGGTGACTTTGGACCTTCAGGAGAATTGGAGCCGGGAGTAATTTGATGAAAGCACCAAATCTCAATGATCCCCGCCTGCCGCCTGTGACTCTTCCGGACGGGGAAGAAATTACAAACAATCGCAAATCTCGCAACGGCAGAATTGAAAAGATCCGGTTTGTTTCGATCATTCGTGATTTTGAACATTTGAGCCTTGTTTGAAATTTGGTGCTTGAGATTTCGGATTTAATTGGTTGTCGGAGCAGTATGATTACTTCGAACACCGGATACCAGAAAGGATTGGTTCCCCCTTGCTCGACCTGAAATTCATCCGTGAGCATCACGAAGAACCTGAAATTCATCCGTGAGCATCACGAAGACGTGCGCAAAGGAGCAGAGGCCAAGGGCGTCACCGTCAATCTTGGCGAGATTATTTCACTGGATGAGAGGCGGAGGGGACTCATTCAGGAGGGCGAATCCCTCAAGGCTCGCCGGAATAAGGTTTCGGGGGAAATCGGCAAACTGAAAAAAGAAGGCAAGAATGCCGACGCTGTCATCGCCGAAATGGAAGGGGTCAAAGCACGCATTCAGGCGATCGACGCCGACCTTCGCGAAATCGAGGAGAAGCTGGACGGCTTGCTCCTGACCGTTCCGAACATCCCGCATCCTTCAGTCCCCCGAGGATCGACTCCCGCTGACAACAAGGAAATTTCAAAGTGGGGCGACCTCCCCGACGTCGATTTCCCGCTGAAGCCTCACTGGGAGCTTTGCGATGCGCTTGGGATCATCGACTTCGACCGGGGCGCCAGGGTCTCGGGCGCCGGGTTTCCTTTCTACGTCGGGAAGGGAGCAACGCTCGAACGGGCGCTGATTAATTTCTTCCTCGACCGGGCGATCCAGGGAGGATACCGCGAAATGTCGCCTCCCATTGTGGTCAACGAGGAGAGTGCACGAGGAACCGGCCAGGTTCCCGACAAAGAAGACCTGATGTATGTTGTGGAGCGCGATCAACTCTACCTCATCCCCACGGCAGAGGTCTCGGTCACCAATTTCCATCGCGACGAAATTCTTTCTGAAAAAGACCTGCCGGTCCGGTATGTCGCCTACACCCCCTGTTTTCGTCGGGAAGCCGGATCGTATGGCAGGGATGTCCGGGGGCTCAACCGTATCCATCAATTCGACAAGGTGGAACTGGTGAAATTCGTGCATCCCGGCCGTTCATACGATGAACTGGAGTCTTTGCGACAGGACGCTGAGCAGCTCCTGCAACTCCTGAAAATCCCCTACCGCGTGGTCTTGATGTGCACCGGTGACATGGGATTCACCCAAAGTAAGAAGTACGATCTGGAAGTCTGGGCTGCCGGTCAGAAACGATGGCTTGAAGTTTCTTCCTGCAGCAATTTTGAAGCATTTCAGGCCCGCCGAATAAACGTTCGGTTCCGCCCCGCGAACGGATCCAAGCCGGAGTTTGTTCATACTCTCAACGGCTCGGGTCTGGCTCTGCCGCGAGTCGTTGCCGCGCTCCTGGAGCACTACCAGACACCGGAAGGAAAGGTCGTTGTGCCCAAGGTTCTCCATCCATACACCAAGTTCGAGGTCATTGGATAAACAATAAAGTGGCGAGTGAAACGTCTAGGGGAAAAAGAAAAAAGCAAAACGCAAGAAGAAATGAAACAGCAAAAAGAAAAAAGAAATCGCTCAGTTCGTTCGAGTTTTTTTCTTTTTGCTTTTTCATTTCAGTTTGACGTTTGCTTTTTTCCTTTTCACGCAACGCCCTGATAACCGCAATACCACCTTGAAATCTCTTCTCCGCCTCAAACCATATCTACTCCGCTACCAAAAGACCCTGTTGCTCGGTCTGGGGACCGTTGTCGGCAGCAATCTGTTCACAGTGTTCCAGCCCCTGTTCATGGGTTATGCCATCGATGAACTGAAGAAGGGAATCGAAGCGAGAACAATTGTGAGTTCTGAGTTATTCATGTGGTCCCTTTTGATTGTCGGATTTTCTCTCGTCGCCGGGTTCTTCACTTTCATGACCCGCCAGACGATCATCGTTGTGTCACGGCACATCGAATATGATCTGCGGAACGATCTGCTTGAACATCTTCAGAAGCTCTCGTTCTCGTACTTCCAGAACAAACCGACCGGCGATCTGATGGCCCATGCAACCAACGATATCAGCGCCGTTCGAAATGTCCTTGGGCCCGGCATCATGTATCCCTCCGATACGCTGATGACGTTCAGCATGGTTCTCACCCTGATGCTCCTGCTGGACTGGCAGATCACTCTCCTTGCCCTGATTCCTCTCCCTCTGGTCTCGTTCGTTGTTTATTATCTTGGCAAGATGATCCATCACCGTTTCACGGAGCGGCAGGAGCAATTCTCTCTCCTGACAACAAGAGCTCAGGAGACATTATCCGGAATCCGCGTCGTGAAGGCCTATGTTCGGGAGGCCTATGAGATCGGTCGATTTCGATCGCTGAGTTGGGACTACCTCAAGAAGAATCTTGTTCTCGCCCGCATCCAGTCGATTCTCTGGCCCCTGATGTTTCTCCTGGTCGGCTTTTCGATGCTCATTACGATTTACGTGGGTGGTTTGCGCATTATTGACGGAGACATGACCATCGGAACGCTCTCCGCGTTCATTGCGTATCTCGTAATGCTGATCTGGCCGGTAATCGCGTTCGGTTGGGTAATCAACCTCCTTCAACAAGGTTCGGCCTCCATGGCACGCCTTGGAGCGATCTTTGATACAGAGCCCGAGATCAGAGATAGCGGCGACACAGATCACTCGATTGCGACCATTCAGGGGGATATTGAATTCCGCGACGTTTCTTTTACTCATAAGGGAGGCGAGACTCCGACCCTGAAGGAAATCAATCTTCACATTCGTCCTGGAATGACACTTGCAGTCGTCGGCTACACCGGATCGGGGAAATCGACGCTGGTGAATCTTGTCCCCCGTCTCTATGACGTCACGGAAGGGCAGGTCATGATCGACGGCGTCGACATCAGGAAGATTCCCGTTTCCGTTCTTCGGTCACACATCGGCTGCGTGCCTCAGGAGACGTTCCTTTTTTCCGACACGCTGTCTGAAAATATCCGTTATGGTCTCGACAGCGGAGGCGAAGATCGGGTGTTCGACGCGGCTCTCATTGCCCAGATTACAAAGGATGTTCAGGAATTTCCAAAGCAGTATAAGACGATGATCGGCGAGCGAGGAATTACACTTTCAGGCGGTCAAAAGCAGCGCACGAGCATTGCGCGGGCGATCATTCGCCGGCCGTCGATCTTGATCTTAGACGACGCCTTGTCGGCGGTCGATACCTACACGGAGGAGGAGATTCTCAAGCGTCTTCGCGAGTTCATGAAACATCGCACAAGTATCATCATCAGCCACCGGATCTCCACGGTCAAGGAGGCCGACTTGATTGTCGTGATTGACAACGGCTCGATCGTTGAACGCGGGACCCACGACCAGCTGGTGGAAAAGCGGGGCATTTACGCAGACTTGTACGAGAAACAGTTGTTGGAGAGGGAGTTGGAGGAGTTATAGGGGAATTAAGTAAAAAGGAAAAATTAAAAAGTAAAGAAACACAAGAACAAAATGGGGGATAATAAGATGAACAATTCGAGACCTTATGACATCAAGGAAAGGACGTTTGAATTCGCCAACAGAGTCATTGACACCGTCGAACAATTGCCACACACGAGAACGTTCAACACTATTGCCAACCAATTGATCCGGGCGGGAACATCAATTGGTGCGAATGTTGAAGAGGCAACTGCAGCGGACAGCAGGGCAGATTTCGCGTACAGAATGGGGGTTGCTCTTCGCGAAGCCCGTGAAACTCGATACTGGCTGAGAATTCTCCTCAGGAGGAAGACTTTAGACGAAAGCAGGACAAAGGAGCTGATTTCGGAAGCAGAAGAGATCATGAACATCCTGGGTGCTATTGTGAGCAAAGCCCGAGGGAAAAGAAAATAGATAACTTTTTTTCTTTTTTCATTTTTCCTTTTTCATTTTGAATTAACTTGCACGACGAAGAAATCCTTGGCAAAGCCTACGACGCCCGCCTGATGCGGCGGCTCCTGAAGTACCTCCGGCCGTACCGCTGGCACGTGGCACTCGGTGTGCTCCTTGCTATCATTGTCAGCGTTACGGAGGCAGTCAGGCCGTACTTCACGAAGATCGCCGTGGACCAGGATATTGCCAATGGCGATAAGGCGGGACTGCTCATCACTATCCTCTTTTTTCTGGCCGTCCTGATCTTCCGCGTGGTCGTGCAATATTTCAGCGCCTATTTGACACAATGGATCGGTCAGCGCACGATTTTCGATCTCAGGATGGAAGTCTTTGAACATCTGCAGCGTCTCTCGCTCCGCTTCTATGACAGGAACCCCATCGGCCGTCTGATCACCCGCGTCACCAACGACATCGAGGTTCTCAACGAGATGTTTTCCTCGGGGATCGTCATGGTCTTCACCGATGTATTCACGATCATCGGCATTTTCTATTTCATGTTTACCATGAATTGGGAACTGGCGCTGGTCTCGCTCAGCGTTCTGCCATTGTTGTTCTACGGCACGTTCCTGTTCCGAAAGAAGGCCCGCGAAGCGTATCGGCAAGTTCGTATTCAGATTGCACGGATCAATTCCTTCATGCAGGAACACATCACGGGAATGGCGGTCGATCAGATTTTCAACCGCGAGCGAAAGTCGTTCCAGCGCTTTTCCGAAATCAACGCGGCCCATCGCAACGCAAACATCAAATCGATACTCTACTATTCGTTGTTCTACCCTGGCGTCGACTTCATCGGCGCCATCGCGGTCGGCCTCATTCTCTGGTATGCTGGGCTCAACGCCCTCGAAGACAAAGTGACCCTCGGAACGGTTATGGCCTTTCTTCAGTTCAACGAAATGTTCTGGAGACCGATCAGGGATCTCTCGGAGAAATACAACATTCTCCAGACGGCGATGGCTTCTTCCGAGCGTGTCTTCCAGCTTCTCGACGATAGAACCGCTATGAGCGTTCCCCGTGATCCGAAGCCGCTGGAAACGGTCAAAGGAGAGATCGAATTTCGCAATGTCTGGTTCGCCTACAATGTGCCCACAGATGGCATCGGATCGCCGGAGTGGGTCCTGAAAGACGTCTCGTTCCGGATCAAGCCCGGCCAAACTGTGGCGATTGTCGGACACACAGGCGCAGGGAAAACATCGATCATCAGCCTGTTGAGCAGGTTTTACGAAATCCAGAAGGGGGAAATTCTGATTGACGGAATCAACATCCGGGACGTCCGCCCGGGCGACCTCCGCCGACATATTGCCGTTGTGCTTCAGGATGTGTTCCTTTTTTCCGGCGATATCAAGAACAATATCAGTCTTGGGAGCGAGGACGCTCCGATTGATCGGGTCAAAGCGGCAGCGCGCATTGTCGGGGCACACCGTTTTATTGAACAACTTCCGGGTCAATACGACGCCGAGGTGAAGGAACGTGGGGCGACATTATCCGTCGGTCAGAAGCAGCTCCTCTCGTTTGCCCGTGCCCTCGCATCTAACCCCCGGATCCTCGTGTTAGACGAAGCGACTTCGAGCGTCGATACGGAAGCCGAGATCCTCATTCAGCATGCGATCAGGAGACTTCTCCAGGGGCGGACTTCCATCGTCATTGCCCACCGCCTCTCCACTATCCAGAGGGCAGACACGATCATTGTGCTTCATAAAGGTGAAATCCGCGAAATAGGATCACATCAGGAATTGCTCGCCCGCGACGGGATTTATCGAAAGCTCTACAAGCTTCAGTACAAGGAGCAGGAGGTGGTTGGCTAAATACATCCACCGGCGTTCACGACTTCTCACAACTCCACACGAAGGGGGATTCAGGGGGATTTGGATTTTTCAGAGGATCTGGCCCAGTGAAAAGCAAATCCCCCTACGAGGCTGTGCAAAAAGTACTCTCGACCAACGCAATTTCTTCGAGAGTTGCTGCTTTTTGAAGATTTTCGAAACCTAACCTGGTCGGGATGTCCGCCTTCGTCCGTCCGACGGACTCCGGCGGACAAGCCATCCCGACCTACATTTTGCACAGCCTCAAGGATAAGGCTGGGGTTTATTGCTTAGTCTGAGGAGAAGAGAGGTCGATGACCCGAACCTGGAAGAAGTCAACCTGTGCCTTCAATCTCCCCCTTTCGTAAAGGGGGATTTGAATTGGGGAGGACTTGACACAGTGAATTCGTGAGGGAAAGAAGAAGTCACATAATCTCACAAATCCTATTTCAGACACCACGGCGAAATTCACTCCTTCCCCTGACAAAGGGGAAGGCCGGGATGGGGTCGCTCGCTGAGAAACGCTCGCAATGACAACAGGACTTGTCGTACAGCCTCAAGGATGAGATTTGAGGTTGTTGAGAGATTCCATGAACCACTTCTCCTTTCATCATTCAGCGTTCTGCATTCGATATTAGAAAACAATATCGAATAATGCCCGCCTCGGCCATAAGATCTGAAAAGGCGAGCCGGGGAACGTCGAATGTAGAATGATGAAGGGATCTAAGTCGCAGCGTAGTATTCAACCACCATCGACTTCATTGACAAACCCTCCTTTTTACCGTATCTTGCCGGAGAAGAATTCCATCTCCCTGACGCCCTCAGCAAATGACTCAAGGAAAGATCGTCACAATTGAGCGGCACATTATCGAAGGCGAGCGGGCTCATCCCGGCGCTACGGGGGATTTTTCCGCTCTGCTGCGCGACCTCACCCTGGCGTTCAAGGTGATCTGGCGCGAAGTCAGCAAAGCGGGGCTCGTCAATATTCTCGGATTCGCCGGGAAGCTGAACGTCCACGGCGAGGACGTGAAGAAGCTGGATGTCTTTGCCGACGAGACGATCTTCAAGGCGATGGATCACGGCGGACACTTGTGTGTCATGGCATCTGAGGAAAACGAGGACGTTCTCCAGATTCCCGATAATTACCCGACGGGAAAGTACGTGCTTCTCTACGATCCCCTCGACGGATCATCCAACATCGACGCTCTTGTGACGATCGGATCGATTTTTTCCATCTACAGGCGCGTGAGTCCAAGCGGCAAAGGAACACTCAAAGATTGTCTTCAGCCCGGCTATAAACAAATCGCCTCCGGCTACTGCCTCTACGGTTCCTCCACCATGCTGGTCTATACGACCGGCGACGGGGTCCATGGCTTCACGTTCGATCCAAGTATCGGCGAATTCCTTCTCTCCCACGAAAACATCAAGATTCCAAAACGGGGGAAGATTTACAGCGTTAACGAAGGGAACTACCGATGGTGGTATAACGGTGTGAAAAAATACATCAAATATCTTCAGGAAGAGGATAAAGCCACCAAGCGACCTTACTCCAGTCGGTACATCGGCTCCATGGTGGCCGATGTCCACCGAACGATCCTGTACGGCGGAATTTTCATGTATCCGGGCGACACTCGCCATCCCGACGGAAAGCTCCGTTTGATGTACGGGGCGAACCCGATGTCATTCATCGTCGAGCAGGCCGGCGGCCGCTCAAGCAACGGGCATCAGCGGATTCTCGATCTGCAACCCGAGAAGCTCCATCAGAAAACGCCCCTGTTCATTGGCAGCGAAGAGGATGTCATGATCGCGGAGGAATTCATTCAGGAAAAAAGAGACCTTCAGCACAAAGCAGCTTCATGACCAACGAGCGTCTTCTGGAGGATTCCACTTTCGTTGTCGTCGATGTTGAGACAACGGGGATGAATCCCATCGAGGACCGTATCACCGAAATCGCGATGATGAAAGTGACAGGGGGGAACATCACCGATGAATACTCGACGTTGATCAATCCGCTCATTACCATTCCTGCCTTTATCACAGACCTGACCGGCATCAACAATCTGATGGTGGCCGACGCTCCTCCGGCACGGGAGGTGGTTCCCTCCATGGCGGAATTTCTGGGAGATGCCGTCTTCACCGCTCACAACGCTTCGTTTGACTGGATGTTCGTTTCGCAGACTGCCCGGCGCGAGCGTCTCCTCGAGCTTTCCAACGACCGTCTCTGCACGGTGAAAATGACGAGAAGAATTTTACCTTTCCTTCCCAGCAAATCCCTTGGCCCTGTGGCCCGGTTTCTTGACGTCCCGATTCCTCAGAGACACGGGGCATCCGGGGATGCCTATGCCACTGCACAGATCCTTATCCGTTATCTCGCCTATCTGCAGCGGAAGTTTGCCATTCGTTCCGTTGAAGAAGTGCTCAGGTTTCAGACCGTGCCGCTTGCCGCGGTCGGAATCCCCGCACCGCTCTGACTTCCTCTTGCCAACTTACCGGACCGGTCGTGGAATTGAGCTGAGGCTTGCATTCCCTTCATTGTCCACTGCCTGTACGCCAAACAGGTAATCGTCCTTCAGCGCTTTGAGCGTTATTGTGGTGTCTGTCGTAAACACGGTGTGCTCCCACGTGGGAGAGGTCGTTGCACGATACCTGACGTAATAGCCGGCAAGGTCAGACTCCGTCCCTTTTTTCCATCGAAGCGTCGTTTCGTATTCAAGCTGTGAGGTGACGATTCCGACACCCTGGGGTGGAGCCGGAGCCAGCGCCAGAGTGGCCAGTGCGGCTGCGTTTGCACGCGCGACGTTCGCACAATATTCAAAATCCATGAACTTCGGCAAATCCCCATACTCCTTTCCTCCCTCACTCCGAACATCCTGATGCTGCCAGTCGTAGTTCTCGCGCGCGACGCTGAATCGAACAGCGGCGAACCCGCGGCCATGAAACGGCGAATGGTCGCCTCCGCGGAGAAACCGGTCACGCCGGTACACCATTCTGACTTCAAAAGCCGGCACATACAGAGCCGCAACATCATGGATAGTACGGGCAAGATTACGCGAGAGGCCATCGTTTTCGAGACCAAGGCTGTTGCGCATTCTGAAAACCGCGCCGGTATCCGTCGGACTATAGGCCTCGGAAAACAGCCGTACGTATCCGGCCTCAACCGATCCATCTCCTCCGCGAGAGCTGCCCACAATATCGTTGTTCAGCATTGCTTCCACGCTCCAACCCTCTCGCCGGGCCATTTCAGCCCATTGAGTCGCTCCGAGTAACCCCTGTTCCTCACCGGCAAAAGCGATAAAGACAACGGTCGCATCCAACGTCATAGAAGCCATCACACGGGCCAATTCAAGGACGAGAGCGACCCCGCTTCCATCGTCATTCGCTCCGGGGGCATCGCTTTCCGCGTTCATTGGATCGCTTGCCCGCGAATCATAATGGCCCCCAACGACGAGCAAACGACGCGTCGGATCTTGTTGCCAAGGCGCCAGCGTCGCCACCACGTTGACCACGTTGGTCGGTTGTGGAACGCGGGCCGAGGGAGGAACTATTGACTCGTGAAACGCAACCGTCATCCTTCCTCCACTTCCAGCAGCATGGCGTTCAAATTCCGACTTGATCCAACGCCTGGCAGCCCCGATCCCCCGAACAGGACTGGCCGTGTCCGAAAGCGTATGGCGCGTTCCAAAGCTCACAAGCTTTTCCACAACTTCCTGGATATGCGATTCCGAAATCCGGGCAACGATGCCTTCAACTGTTTTACTTTTCTTCGGAGGTTCTTTCCCTGGAAGGACCCCAACAGCGAACCAACCGATCACGACAATCAGAAGAAATGTTTTCATGACGTTCCTCGCGAATTACTGAATCAAAATACCAAATTTAGCGGTGTCGAAGACGCTCCCAGTCGTATTCGAACGCACAATCTTATCCCACGCGCGCCGAACCGGGAGTGTCCATGGATACACATCATCGAATATGATGCAATTCTCGGGGGCGGTATATTCGGAAATAGTCTTGTAGTAATTCAACACCGCGTCGTAAGCATGATGACCGTCGATAAAAATCATGTCTACCGGTTGGAATCTCTGGAGAGTCGGCACAAGCACGTCCTGGAACCTTCCCGCAACAATATCGACTGCAGAAGATGAAACTTTCGCCAGATTCCGCCCTGCCAGTTCCGCGAGCCCCGTGTCGCCTTCTATTGTCACAAGTTTTCCTCCGGAGCCATTGAGGTCAAGGGCCGTTTGAATATATGCAGCCGACACTCCCATGTTCGTTCCCAGCTCAAGAACCCTCTGGGGGCGAAGACCCCTCACAAGACGAAACAAAAAAACGCCCCACCAATGTGGGATTGCCGATGTACGATAGATTGCGGAGATCGTCCTCGCACCTTTGTGGTGCCGGCTTCCCGCTCCAAAATCCTCCACTTCGAATTCATCATCGTTGCGGGAAAGTTCTTCCCTGACTCGAACAACCGGCAGTAGAACTTCTTTCTCTGCCTCCGTCATGCCGAGCCGGACCGATTCTCTCAGTACTTCAAAGGCGCGGTCAGTCAGACCTTTTCCTCGCTGAATTGACAGAAGAGCTGAGAGGTAGATTTGCAGAAGCACGGTTTGCCAGCGTTCGACTCTATCCAAAGGTTGTCCTTGTTTGAAGTTGTAGATCGGACTGGCCTGCTCGACGAAGTTGGTTTTGTGAACGTAGTCGAGAGCGAAGGCGAGTAGTCCGACTCGTGGGCTCTCAAAGTCGGAATAGCCGCCTGGCCGTTGGTACAATCATAGGGCGAGCAGGCGGTCCGAAACAGGCGCGCTCAGAGTCGGAGTGTCACTCCGATCTACACCTTAGTCTGTGATCACTTCCGGATACTTATTTCCTGCGGCGGTATTGAAAAGCAGCACCACATCATCGGACTTCAGAAAACCTTTTTGAACAAGTTTCCTCAGGGCCACAACGCAGGCGGCTCCTTCGGGACAGAAGAAAAAGCCGTCCTTCCCGGCCACGACTTTGATTGCGAGGACAATTTCCTCGTCGCTGGCTGTGACAGCAGTTCCGCCGCTCTCGTAGACCGCATCCAGGATCAGATGATCCGCAAATGCCTTGGGTACCCTGAGGCCGGAGGCAATGGTCGCGGCATTCGGCCAGAATTCCGACACCCGTTTCTTTTGCTCAAACGCCTTTACGACAGGAGCGCAGCCATCGGCCTGGACGGATACCATTTTAGGACGTTTCTTGCCGATCCATCCCAACTTTTCCATCTCCTCAAACGCCTTCCACATTCCGATCAGCCCTGTTCCTCCCCCCGTGGGATAGAGAATCGTGTCCGGCAGGTTCCAATCGAACTGCTCGGCCAGCTCATACCCCATGGTTTTTTTCCCCTCCAGTCGGTACGGCTCCTTGAGTGTTGACACGTCAAACCAATCCGCATGTTCA
The DNA here is from genome assembly GCA_016186715.1 of Ignavibacteriales bacterium. GTDB lineage: Bacteria > Bacteroidota > Ignavibacteria > UBA10030 > UBA10030. The sequence continues at coordinate 20,802 of JACPLA010000006.1, forward strand.
CTTTTTCGTTCGTTCATCACCTTTGCCGCATCGCTGATCGTCCCGCGGACCAACTCCACGTGAGCCCCATAGGCGTAGCATTCCTTTACATTAATAACGGGAGTGTCTTCCGGAACAAAGATATGGCTTTCGATCCCGGCCCGCGCAGCGTACGCGGCCAACGCACCCCCCGCGTTTCCCGCGGACGGAATGCAAATTTTTTCCACACCGAGTTCCTTCGCCTTTGAAACGGCCACGCTCAGACCTCGCGCCTTGAACGATCCTGTGGGAAGATGCGCCTCATCCTTGACCCACAGCTCTTTGAGTCCCAATTCCTTTTCCAGACCGGTTAGCCGAACAAGAGGCGTGGTAACCTCCCCAAGGGAGACAACGTGTTCTTGTTGCTCAACGGGAAGGAGCGGCGCGTATTTCCAGAGCGACGGCGGCAAATCACGGAGTCGGTTCCGCGAAAAACCTTTACGTGCCGAATCCAGATCATACCGGGCCAAAAGGGATTTGCCGCATGATCGGCAGACAGTCTGAAGTTCATGGGGCGAATGGCGGTCCCCACAGACGGAGCATTCCAGGTGTGTCAGGAAATTTTCCATGAAAATGTTCCACAGGAAGGGGAAAGGTAGAATGAGAAGTAGCGAGATGCAAGGGCACATTCCGCGGTTTTTTGTTGTTGAATCGGAACCGTAATATCCAGTATATTGTTTCGAAAAATCATCCACCACAATTCAGAGGGACCCTATGCGCGCGCGAATGATCGGTGTAACCCTGTTCTCAATGTTCGTGATCTTCCCGGCGGCAAGTCTGCCGAAGTTCGCGAGCCGCATGAATCTGACCTGTCAGAGCTGCCATATCAATCCCACAGGAGCGGGACTCCGGAATCAATTCGGCGTTTCGTACGGTCAGGAAGACCTTCCAATCCCCACATGGCAGGAAGAATACTCGCTGGAAGGATTCAGCAATCAGCTCAACGATTTCATCACGATCGGAGCCAACTTCCGCACTCTCTTCTTCTCTCAGCAAACGCCGTTGGCCGCGCGGATTTCTTTTTTTCAGATGCAATCCGATCTCTACGTGAGCGCCAGAATCGCAAAGAGAACGTTCTTCTACCTTAATCGCGGGAACGCAGGACGATTTGAAGCGTTTGGACTTGCGGGGATTCTTCCTGAACGGGGGTACGTGAAAGTAGGATGGTTCGTTCCTGATTTCGGCGTCCGCGTGGACGATCATAACGTGTTCACACGGGACAAAACTCTCTTTGCATTCGGCGGGGGACATGACGCGGGCCTGGAGGTGGGCTTTTTCCCCGGAATCTTTGCCTTCACCGCAGCCGTCACGAACGGTGCTGCTGCGGACCGGGACAACAATCAGGCAAAAGCTCTGACCGGAAAAGGAGAAATCCGATTGAACTTCGCCAGCATCAACCTTCGCGCCGGAGGTTCTTATTACAATAACGCGGGATCCAACGGCGTGACGACCCTCCTGGGTGTTCACGCCATAGCCAGCCTGCGGGGGAACCTGACACTGTTCGGTGAATTCGTCCAGCGAAGGGATTTTTCAAACGCGACACAGATCAAGACATTCTCAAACATCCTGTCCGTTGGGGCGGATTACGTGCTCACCCCCGGGCTTGACCTGAAAATCGGCTTCGAGTTTTACGATCCCGATACCAAGTACAAAACCGGAACTGAGTCCAGGATCGTGTTTGGATTCGAATTCTATCCCATCGGCGGTATCGAGCTTCGTCCTCTGTACGTTATACGAAAGGAAGAGCCGACAGATACAAAAAACGATCAGATGATACTTCTCATGCATGTGTATCTCTGATCAAACTCTTCCCACAGGAAAGGAACGCGCTCATGAAAGCATCGCATCTGTCGGGTATCGTTGTCGCAGCTCTTGTCATGACGACGACGTCAGTTTCCCAGACCAAATCGCTCTCGTACAAGCAGGATGTTCAACCCGTTGTGAAACAGTACTGCCTTCCCTGTCATCTCGAAGAGAGTGAAAATCCCAGCGATCTTTTTATGGACGATTTTGAAAAGCTGAGCAAGGGAGGAAGAAACGGACCTGCGGTTCTCGCACAGAAGCCAAAGGAAAGTAACTTTTATCTCAAACTCCTTCCCGATCCGCCATTTGGAAAACAAATGCCAAGAACGAAGAAAAAGCTGAAAGACGATGAAGTGAAACTGATCTACGATTGGATTCTACAGGGCGCAAAACCTTAGAGATGGCAATGAGCCCTCCATCTTCCATCATCCATCCTCCATTCTCCATCCTCCCCCATCATCCATCGTTATTCCACCCTCTCCACCTTGATCGTATTCGTCGTTCCTTTTGACATGAGCGGAATGCCCGCCGTGAACACGACATAATCCCCTTTCTCGACAAACTTGTGTTTCAAAAGTTCTTCCTGAATCCGCTTGAACGCAGTGTCCGAATCGACATTCAGGTCCGGAATAATCATCCCCCGCACTCCCCAGACAAGATTCAGTCTTCGCAGGATCTTTTCCCTGCCCGTAATGGCGAGGATCGGAGCCGAGGGCCGATATTTACTCAGGCGCATCGCCGTCATCCCCGAATGCGTTATAGGCACAATGGCTGTCGCTTTCAGCTGCGTCGCAAGAACGGCAGCCGCCCGCGCCACCGCGCCAAACATATCGTCGTATCCCCTCCCCCCTTCCTCTCCTCCCAAGCGCTCCTTCATTACTGTTTCTGCTTTCTGCATGATCCGGTCCATCGTGTGGACCGCTTCGACCTCGATCATCGATTCCAGCATCTGTGTTGCGATAATCACCGGCACACCAGCTTCGTTGCATTTTCGCACGATCACTTTCTGGACGAGAGGAACCTCTTCCGGCGGGAGTTCAACGCCGAGATCTCCCCGCGCCACCATGATGACATCCGATTCAGCAATGATTGAATCAATGTTCTTTACCGCCTCCGGTTTTTCGATTTTCGCGACGATCGGAACCTTAACCCCCTTTTTCCCCTCCTGGATGATCACCTCGCGCAGTCGTTTGATGTCATCGGCAGAACGGACAAACGAAAGGGCAACATAGTCGACGTCGTTCGCAAGTCCGAACTTCAGGTCTTCAACGTCTTTCTCGGTCATCGATGCGGCGCTCACCCTGACGCCGGGAAGGTTCATCCCTTTCTTATCGCTCAGAATACCGCCGTTCAACACGGTGCACCGCACCTCGGTCTTGTTCTTACTCTTCACGGTCATTTTGATCTTGCCGTCGTCCACCAGGATTGTATCGCCGACGCGCACATCATCGGGAAGCGCACGATAGGTAGTCGAGACCCGTGTTTCGTCACCAAGGAGCTCCTCCGTCGTAAAAACGAAATCCTGCCCCTGGTGAAGCGTAACAGCCTTGTCGCGAACGACTCCCGTCCGGATTTTCGGCCCGCTCAGATCCTGCAGAATGGTGATAGCCTCTCCGGCCTTCTTGGCTGCGTCCCGAACATTCTGAACGACCTTCTGGTGCTGATCGTGACTCCCGTGCGAAAAATTCAGCCGCGCAACGTCCATGCCGGCAGCTATCAGCTCTGTCAACTTCCCGACGTCTTGCGATGCCGGGCCGATGGTGCAGACAATCTTGGTCTTGCCAAACTGTTTAAGTCGGTTCATGATGGTGGCTCTCTTTCATGAGAGTGACAAGTTGAGGAAGAATATCGCCTGATTTTCCCAGGAGAGTTTCATGCACGTGTGCCGAGAGATCGGTGTATACCGGATTGATTTCGACAACAGAGGCGCCTGCTTCCCGGGCTATAAGCGGAAGAGAGGCCGCCGGATGCACCACTCCGGAGGTCCCGATGCTGAGAAACAGGTCGCACCGTCGCGCTCCCTCGACACTCTGCTCGAAAGCGGCGGCCGGAAGGAGCTCCCCGAACCAGACGACGTCCGGCCTGAGAAGTCCCCCGCAGAACTCGCATTTCGGAACGGTCGTGAAGATGACTTGCGTGGATTCGCCGGCATGCCGCCCGCAATCGATGCAGAGGCTGCGGGTGATGTTTCCATGAAGTTCCAGGACACCACGGCATCCCGCCCGGGCATGAAGGTTGTCGACATTCTGGGTCACGTGAGTGAAATCAGCCACAAGGTCCTGCATCTGGGCGAGGGCATAATGCCCGGCGTTCGGTTTCACCTCACCAACGACTTTTTTCCGGTACGAATACCATTCCCAGACAAGAGCGGGATTCCGGATGAAAGCATCAAAACTCGCAAGCTCTTCCGGTTTGAATTTCTTCCAGATCCCATCGTCTCCGCGGAACGTCGGGACACCGCTTTCAGCGGACAATCCGGCACCGGTCAGAACACAGATTGAGTCTGCCCGTTGAAGGACCTCGCGGAGTTTTTCGGAGATCGTCATTGTTTCGGCCTCAACTCCAGCAGGTCATACTCCCCTTGTTCAATGAGATCGCGATCCATCGGAAGCCGCTTGTATCCGCCGTTCAGCCAGAGAGGGATCTGATCGTCGTAATTGTCGTGAAAGAGATGACCTGACTGTCCCGGCGGTGTTACCGTTCGTGTATTGTTCTGATCGGCAAGATCAACAATGACGCGCGCGGAAGGACCGATATGATTCTTGAACGCCCCGCGAACCCGGAAATCCCCCGTCCACACCGTGGAATGCGCTCCCCCCACGGCAAACGGTCCAACGTTGAACAACGGCCGAAGGAGCGGGTTTTCTCCAAAGACGTGACCGAACTCAGCCTGATGAATCCTCCCCCATCGCCATTCCTTGAACTCGCCGCCAAGCTCGTGCCGCAGCATGTTGATCCCTTGCTCCAGACTCCGACGGATGATTTCGTTCTTCGTTTCCTTATGATCGGTTGTCACATCATCGAACCAGACGGATGAATCCATTTGAAGAAGTTCCGTCAGAGCGGTCAGCGGTTTGGTTGCGAGGGTGTCGTACAACCGTGCAATGGAAGGGCCCAGTTCATCCGCAAAAGTGTTGGGGATTGCTTTCACGAGAAACGCCTGGAACAGCGAGGTCGTAACGTCTTCACCCCTCATAATGAAATTCCAGTTTCGAAAGTAATTAAGCGCCGATTTCATGTCGGGGTCCTGGATCTCGATTCCATCAAACGCAGCCAGAATGGTCGGAACCAACGTTCGGGCAT
>JACPLA010000078.1 GCA_016186715.1 Ignavibacteriales bacterium
AAGACATGGTTTCCGGTTTTTTACGTAGAGCCGTCCACCGTGGTGCTGGCTGGAATTTCCGCCCTCGCGGTGGGCATTGCCGCAGCGTTTTTCCCTGTGCAGCGGGCGTTGCGGACGTCGATTGTCGACGGTTTGAGGTTCGTTGGGTGATAAAATGAAAGTCCCATTCAAATACGTTGTTCGTAATCTCTTTACGCGCCGCCTGACCACGGCGATCACCATTACCGGTGTTGCGCTGGTTGTCTTTGTCTTCGTCGGTGTCCTCATGCTGGCCAACGGCATCCGTCAGACGCTCGTTGCCACCGGATCGGATGAAAACGTCCTTGTCGCGCGGAAAGCGGCAAACGGCGAGATCTCAAGCATCATCATGAACGATGTCTACGGCGTGATGTTATCGCTCCCTCAGGTCGCCCGCGACGTTCAGGGAAGGGCCCTTGCCACCGGTGATGTCGTCGTGGTGATCAATCTTGAAAAAATCGGGACGGAGGGGGGGATGAGTAACGTTACCGTGCGGGGAGTTTCCCCCCCCGCATTTGAGCTGCGTCCACGCGTGCGCGTGGTTGAGGGCCGGATGTTCAACTGGGGCGGAAGGGAGGTCATCGTAGGCTCTTCGATCGAGCGGCGATTCAGCGGCGCGCAAGTGGGCAAGACCATCAGGTTTGGCGGAGATGAGTGGACCATTGTCGGCCGTTTCGAAACGGGGGGCAACGGTTTCAATTCGGAAATGTGGGGTGACGTGAGCCAGCTCCAGGACGCATTTCGCCGCGGCGGGTCATACTCGACCGTGACATTTCGCCTTGTTTCCACCGATCAACTGGAGTCGCTCAAAACTGCATTTGGTCAAGACAACCGCCTCCAGGAGTTCGAAGTGAAAACCGAGCGCGGTTTTTTTGCCGACCAGTCCGAGTTCATGTCGATCTTTCTCAGCGTCCTGGGTATCTTCATCACGGTCTTCTTCAGTCTTGGAGCGATGATTGGGGCCATGATCACCATGTATGCCGCAGTTGCCAACCGCACGATCGAGATCGGTACGCTCCGCGCCCTGGGTTTCAGACGCAGAAGTGTACTGGCAGCCTTTCTTGTGGAATCGCTCCTCATCGCTCTCATCGGCGCGGCGATCGGCCTGTTCCTTGCTTCCTTCCTTCAATTCCTTCAAGTCTCCACTCTGAACTTCGGATCCTTTTCGGAGCTCGAGTTTTCGTTTGCCCTTTCCACGACGATCGTGCTTTGGGCAACGGCGTTTTCCATGCTGATGGGATTCGTGGGCGGGTTCCTGCCCTCGATCCGTGCCGCTCGTCTGAACATCGTCAACGCGCTCCGCTCTGCTTAGAGGTCAGAAGCATCTGCTCTTTCTGCGCAAAAGGGGCAGATTCTTCAGTCTCCGCCTTGGGGGGCGGATCTTTCAGAATGACAGTTTGTTTTTTTTTCAACCTCAGATGTTAAGTCCAGATGGCGGCAATCCGTTCTGACTGAAAAAGAACGGATCCTGAAAACCAACCCTATTTTGCCCGGGTGTGAAAATCAGCGCCTGGGATCGTGCACGACTGATTCAACAAACTCCTTAATCCGGCGCTGATGTTCTCGTCCCCCTATGAGAAAAACGTTGTTGTGGTCGGCGCCTTCGACTGTATAGAATTCCTTCGGCTCGTTAGCTGCCTCGTAGAGTTTTCTACCGAGCTCAAAGGGAATGATGGAGTCGTCGGTTCCGTGGATGAAGAGGAGGGGTATGGTGAGGGAGCGGATCTTTGATTCGGAATCGAATTTCGTTCTAAGAAGCCAGCGGGCTGGGAGATAGGGGTAGGCGGCTGCGGCGACATCGCGGGCGGACGAAAACGTCGATTCGAGGATCAAGGCGACGGGCTTCTTGCGTGCCGCCACCTCGACAGCGACGGCACCCCCGAGACTGGTGCCGAACAAAACGATCGAGGAACGATCGATTCCGGAAAGGCCGCTGACGTAGTCAAACGCCGCCAGGCCGTCCTTATAGACACCCTCCTCGTCGGGCGAGCCTTCGCTTTTGCCGTAGCCGCGGTAATCAAAGATGAACACGTTGAATCCTGACGCGTGAAGGCGCCGGAGAATTTCGCCGCGGTGGGAGAGGTTGCCGGCGTTGCCGTGGAAATGGATGACCGTTGGAGCGGCGCTGTCGGAACGAAGGGACCACGCGTGAAGTTTCACGCCGTCATCGGTGGTGAACCAGTGATCTTCCGGTTGCAGCGCCCTCGCTTCGGATTCATAGACGCCATCCGGATAGACAGCAGGAAAGTAGATGAATTTTTCTTCGAAGATCATGAGAACGACGGACCAGAAGAGGATCGCCACGACGCCGGCGATCGCCAGTGAGAGAAAAAAAGATCCTCTTTTCTTTCTTGGCTCAGTCACACCCTGCAACATACGGAACGATGGAGGAATTCTCAAGGACGGGTTTGAAATTTCTCAATTGGTGCTTTGTTGCTGTCCCAACGGGATGGCTTCGCCATTTGTGATTTGCCATATGGTTCTTCGTGCTTCTCGTAGAGCGCCTTCGAAGCGAGAGGGACGCCTTTTGGAGATTCGTGTGCTCTATGTCCCAATCCGAGAAAAGTTTGTATATTGCAAGATGAAATTCCTGATCCCAGCAATTCTCATTCTCACAACCGAAAGCATGGCACAAAGTTTCTACAATTTCCGTGACGGGTTTCTCGACCGGAAGGGGGACGTCGAGGCGATG